>NZ_JBISCC010000113.1:0-76151 GCF_044385915.1 Thalassobellus citreus
GGCTTGGGTTTCTGACCTGAAAGGACTCAGAAACCAAGCTTCTTTTTCCGTTGTCTTTTTGGGAAAGTGTCCTAATTTTTCCAGTGCTTTTTCCACTGGAAAATTACGGGCTGTTTCACAATTTATTTTTCTTTTCATAAGGCAATGTGTTTTTAGGTGTTTTTTTAATGATTTGATGATTTCACTTGTTAAGCCTTGTAAACACTATGATTTAAGAGTCATCAAAATGTCATCATTTCATCATTATCGGTTTTTTATGACACCATCCTGTCATCATTATTTTTTTTGATGACAAAATGATGATACTATGATGACGGCTTTAGCCCAATAAATACAACAGGTTTTCTATGCTGTCATCAAATCATCAAAATTTTCGATTAAAAATGATCTCTCTACGGTAAAATAGCGTCCTTTGGCATCTATCAACGTCATGTCTCCATCTGTCCAAATCACAAATTTTTGATAGCTATTAGAGTTGTCCTTGTTGCTTAATTTCCAATCTTTTTTCAGCAATCTTCTTAGTTGAGTCAAATCCGTTTTTATTCGCGTTTTATTAAGTGCTAAAAGGGCATCCATTGGACAAAGGTCAACGGCTTCCAAATCAAATTTTTCAATGACCCCCATTAGAATACTTGCCAGTTCTTTCTCAACCCGATTACGATTGTTCTGTACTAACTTTATTAAGGCCTTTGTCTTGATTTGTTGGGCAGTAAACCACATGCGAGTTAAGTGTTTTGAATGTAGTTTACGATTAGCTAGGTAATGAAGGAAAGCAGGAATCTCCTTAGTGAGATTTTCTAAAAAGGTAGTATCCTCTTTTTCTAATGTTGGGATTTTTATCACCCAGAAGCGAGTTTCATTAGCATCTATCTTAATAAAACTCTCTTCGTTATTACTACATAGAATAAACTTCCCAAAAAATTCAACTTCTCGCTTATCCTTGCCTTTGGCTTCTAACTTATTAATGTTGGTAGTGCTCAAATACTTGATGCGCTCCGTAAGTTCTTCTTTATTAAATAGTACTTCATCAATGCATATCAAAAGCTTGTTAGCCCAATCGGCATTAAACTGACTGCTAAAACTATCATTAGTTAAATAAGTTAGATTGTTTTCAAAGATTTCCTTGAGCCATTTTAAAAAAGTGCTTTTTCCCGTGGAGCGTTCTTTAGAGACTAAGCAGAGGATGGGGAGTACCTGGATGGGTTTTAAATATAATAGTTGTAGATAGTCCAAACCCAGTTCAAAATGTTTTCCAAAAATATGCTTTACGAATTTTAATGATAATGTAATAGCACCCTTTTTTGGTGTTTTACCCAAAGGGGAGTAGATATTATAAAACCCTAGATATTCTTGTTTAAAGTTTAGATGATTTGGAATACAGGTGAAGCCATCATATTTTGAAATTTTGCTTAAATGATCTTTACCATGGTCTTGTTTAATGGTTTCCATGTTCCAATGCACCAAGATTTCATTAAAATGGCCAGCAATGGTTGGAGCTTTGACGCGTTTATAATAGGATGTACCTACACGTATATAAGGTATCTGTTTCATAAGAAGTGTTTTTACAGCATAGCAAATAATTAAACTGTTTGCTATCGAATAATGAATATTTGAAATTCTTATGTCCCTAAAGACCTTTATGAGTGTTGCTATTGGTCAGTTTTGATTCTCGCTTATTTTGAAGTAACCAATCCACAAGTTTCTTTTTATCGAAAAAAACCATTTTTCCATTAGGTTTGGAGTGTGGAATTTTTCTAGAAGCGGTGAGTTTGTATAAATAACTTCTTGAGATTCCAGTATAGTCACAGGCTTCGTCAAAGGTTAAAACTTCTTTGCTTCCTATGAGTAGTTTTTCTAAACGATCTAATCGCTCCAGTATTAAAATAGTGTCCATTTTTTATTGTTTTAGATTTATAAAATGAACAAAAGCGCTTTTGTTATCCCTTATAGGATTATGGTAATAAAAGTATAAAACAAGGTTGTTGAAAGAAGATGTAATACGAAATAGTTATTCACAAATATTTGTAAAACAACGATTTAAATAAAATCACATCAAATTTTATGAAGTATTTCAGATTGCATATTATCTGTATTTATATGGTATCAAATAACGCTATTTAAAATTTTGGTCAAATAGGTCTTTTGGGCCATATTGTAGGTTATTAACAATAAAAAGGAGGGTGGACGGCCAAAAAGGAATTTAAAAACGTCAGTTTTAAGATTTCTGTATAAAAAGTTTATGTGCTTCATCTAAAAATTCACCTTCTTCAAAAGGTAAAAGCTGATTTGCTAATTCTAAAGTTTTGCGAATATCAGATCCATGGTCTTTAACGCGGGGAGGACAATAGCTGTCTCCTTGGCTGGCCAATATGCACACGTTTATTAAGGATTCAATGGTAGTAAACAAATCCAAATAGCCGTCAAATTGCAAGAATGATGGTTTGAATTTTCCTTTTCGTGCATTAGAGTGATGTAACACCACTAATTTGCTCTTTGCCAAAGCTTCTAATGCTTTAATTTTATTCTTTTTCATAACTACTTTTTTGTCTTTAGTTTTCTGTTTTCTTCATTATTTCCTTCACTTCATCCAAAAATATCATTTCTTCATAAGGCATGAGTTGGGTGATGAATTCCAGTACTGCCTGTATATTTATATTGGGGTCTCCAATGTATGTGTTGGATATATAGTCTGCTTGCAATGCCATTATACAGGTTTTTTGAAGATTCAAAATAAGTTCTATAACCTCTTTATAACTCCCTATAAGCAGTATAATATTACTTTTATCTGTATTGTGAGGATTAGGTTCTAAAAGTGTAAGATGTCGTTTAATAAGTTCTTGGATATCTTGTTTTGTGTCTTCTTGCTTCATGACATTCCGATTTTAAAGATTAGTACTGATTAGATGGATTGCAATGTAGTTCCTTGAGGTGTTCTAATTGTGTATCACCCAATTTCTTGGCTTCGTCATAAAACCATTCACAGCGGTTATAGGCCTTGTCTGTATCCTCATTTGAAAATTCATTTTGGACTTTGAATCGGATGATGTGGTGTGCATTACAGAGCATATAATATATACGATGTAAACCATAAGTCACCTTGGGAAAAATAGTCTGTGGTAATTGTGAAAATTGACTGCATAAATGCAACAGATAAGATAGTGAATAATGTTGTGGTTTAAATTCCCAAAACACAAATAAGAGTGCCATGCATACCTGTTCCAAAGCATGGTGCATAATAGACAATTTGGAAATGGAATCCTCCTTGGGTTCAATGTTGTCTATAACGGACAGTAGATATTCTGCACGATCCATACGGTTCTTCCAGGTTTCTTGAATGCGGTCATAAACATTTTGATGAAAAAGTAAAGCGTAGTTGCTGAATTTAGACAGGCAATCATCTTTTTTATAGATACAAGGTGTTTGGAAAATAATCTTAGACAAAAAATTGTCGCCATAATTTAATCGCTTCTTGACTTTTGATAAAGTATATGTAACAACATAAACCTTACAACGTTGTTGCATCTTATTGTACAGATCGTCCATAAAGTCCCCTAGTCTTTTGGAAATGGGCTTATATGTGATGATAGCAGTGTATAAGTTACCGCCTTTTGAGAGCTTGCACTTTGTGGTGATAGATAGACATTCTGCCGCTTCTTTTCTTTATTGTAACCAATCGCATATACAGAATGTAATGGCAATAGTTCTTTTAAAAGGTTTAAAAGTTCCATTTGAAATGGGAATTTTGTTGGTGTTTTTGCTTCCATACTTTTACTATTATGATGATTGAACTTATTTTTAAAGCATTGATGTATTCAAAGTTAACCAAAGGTTATGATACATCATAACCTTTGGTGATGTTTTTTTATAGAAATTGTAATTTCTATGAATAAAGAAGAGAAAGATTTCCTTAAAAAAGTTGGCGGAAATATAGCCAAACAAAGAAGAGAAAAAGGTTTTAGTCAACTAGATATTTGTTCCGTTATTAAAATGGAAAAACCTAACTTATCAAGTATTGAAAATGGAAGACAAAATGTAACTTCCCTAACCTTACTAAAAATTTCAAAAGCGATTGGAGTGGAAGTGAAATTATTCTTCGAATAATAAAATCTGATTTAGAAATACTAAGATCATTTATTTTGTGTACTAAATATCATTTCCAAATTTAGTAGGAATAGCAAGATTCGAACTCGCATCTTCGGGGTCGTAACCCAATGTTTTATCCATTAAACTATACTCCTAAATTGTGGAACAAACAGGAATCGAACCTGTATCTTCGGATTTTCAGTCCGTTGCATTGACCAACTTTGCTATTGTTCCATTTTGGGTGGCTTCGGGATTCGAACCCTGTTCTTCTCTTTCACAATGAGATGTTTTACCAAATAAACTAAAGACACCATATTTTGAAAACCCGATAGGACTCGAACCTATACCTCAGGAGTCAAATTCCTGTATGCTCACCATTTACATCACGGGTCTATATACTCCACCTTGGATTCGAACCAAGACTACACGGGGCTTAAACCCGATGCCTCTTCCAGTTGGGCTAGTGGAGCATAGTATGGGGAGAGAGATTCGAACTCTCAGATTCCTGATTCTAAGTCAGGTGCGTTTGCCATTTTCGCCATCCCCACATTTAATATTTGTATTCCGTAGGGGAATCGAACCCCTAATTCTACATAGAAAGTGTAGCGTCTTAACCATTTGACCAACGGAACCTTTTGTCTGAGAAGCAGGATTCGAACCTGCAACCTCCCGCATCCAAAGTGGGTAAACATCCAATCGTTATCTTCCCAGATATGCAGTACTGACGGGATTCGAACCCGCAACTTCCCGAGAGACAGTCGGATGCACTAGCCATTGTGCTACAGTACTATTTGTGGAAGTGGTAGGACTCGAACCTACAAGCTCCGAAGAGACCAGATTTACAGTCTGGAGAGCCAACCAATTGCTCAACACTTCCATAATTTGAGACAAGGATGAGATTCGAACTCATAGATAACGGGTTTGCAGTCCGTCGCCTTAACCATTCAGCCACCTTGTCATTTTTTTGCGGAGAGCAAAGGAATCGAACCTTCACCACTTTTACATGGACTTGATTAGCAGTCAAGCGTAACAAACCAGTATTTACCTACTCTCCAATGCGGAAGCAGTGGGAGTCGAACCCACACGAGTCGTTATCTCCGAACGGTTTTCAAGACTGTGGCCACCACCTATTGGCTTGTCCTTCCTAATTTTTATTCATAAAAAAAGCACCTCTTTTCGGGAGGTGCTTTACTTGTTATTGTTTTTAAATTATATCAATTCATAACATAAGTATTCTCCCTAATTTTAAATTTGTGTTGCCCATAACTATAAAACAGCTCTAAGCTCTTCGGCGAGCGAAGACAGAAATCTGATGATAAAATATGTTGTAAATGAAATTTCATTATTATATTATTTGTTATTAATTTTTGATGTTGCAAAGATGAAATCAATTTTTGATTCACACAAGAAAAAAATGATTTAATTTATTGATAATCAATTAGTTATTCTTGATTTTAAACAATACTTTTCCTGTCCGTATAACTACGGATAATGAACATTTTATACAACAGTCTGTCTCCCAATTGTTTTCAGTTTCAATTCTCTATTTTACTTTTTTCTAACTCTTAAACATTATTTTAAAAATTTCCATAAAAAAAGCGTCCAGTTTAATTGGACGCTTATAATTTATAATGATTTATGGTCAATAATATCTTCAATTACTTCTAAAAATCACATAGCGTCCTAATCGCTCACTATATTCCGAGCGAAAATCATAGAGACAAAACTCTATTTGTTGACTAATATGTAATCTTTGCGGTATCATTTGTTTTACAAATATGCTGTTTTATTTTTATTGTACAAATATTTAATACAACTACGCATTCTTTTTACGTAGCAAGTGATTATTTCTTTTTAGTTTTTTTACGCTTCTTCAATTTCTTAGATGGTTTTTGTTTTTTATCTAATTTCATCTTCTTTTCTATACGCTTTTGTTCATCTACCATAAAATCAAAATAATAATCATTATAGCAATGCTTTTTGGCTTCTTTTAAATGTTTCAAACAAATTTTATAACTTCCTAATGTTTCTTCTATATAAGAGGATAACCAATATATTTCCGCTTTACTTATAGTTTCTATAGTTTGTGAAAAGCTTACTAGTTTTTTTGCTCTATCTATCTTGTTATTCCAAATAAGGTACTTAATATACATTGGGTAGACATCTTCATAATTAGTATCAATAGCAATAACTCTATCAAAACATTCAAATGCTTTGTCTGGCATTGATAAATGTTTTGCATAGACTTCTCCCAATAAGCAAAGTGAAGCACAATGGTTTTCGTCATACGAAAGAGCATAGTTCAAAGCTTCACAAACTTCTTCCCAATCACTACAAAACCCACCTGTCGCTGCTTTTGCTTTTAAGTAGTAACTGTCTGCTAATGTTAATCCCATTTTTGCTGTCTTAAATTATTTTTTGATTCTTGTCGTTTAGACTAATAGCCTTTATTTGCTTTCTGTGTTTTAAAATCGCTTCCTGTAAATACACGTATAGGATTCCCTCTTTCTAAATTGAGATGGTTTCCCCATTGATTTTGAATCGACACTTTTAGCTGTTCATTATTATATCTACCTACCTTTTCTTGCAATCTTTTTATAGCTATTTTTTTATTTTGATGCTGTGACCTACTATCCATAACCAAAACTTGCATACCTGTTTTTGTATGAGTTGCCCTTATAGCTGAACTTACTTTATTCACGTGTTGACCTCCTGCTCCTGAGCTTCTTATTGCTTGAAATCTTATGTCGCTTTCTTTTAAGAGTGTTTCTTCTGTTGCTTCAATTTCATAGATTCCTATAAACCAGTTTTTACGCTTATGAAATTTGCGAAATGACGATTCCCCTATCCATTGAATTGTACCTATCCAGTCTTTTATAAAAGATTCTATTGCTTTTCCTTGTAATTGAATAGTTGCAGATTGTAGCGTTCCGTTTTCGACACCAAGTTCTCTTTGTAAAAGCGTATATTTAATTTTTGCTTCTTTTATTTCTTCAATGATATGTTTTAAAACTTGGGCTACAACCCAGCAACATTCAACAGGTCCTCTACCTGATGTTATTTGTATTGTTTTTGTTTTCAAAATCTTATGTTTTTAAATGAATTTCTCCTGTTTTAGGATTTAATATCATCTGTTGAACTGTGATGTCCATTTTTACTTTCTTATCTGACAAAATGTTGAAATAATCAGTTTCTCTCACTGGGGTTTCATCATCCAATAAATCTTTTACACGATTATGCCTTCCCGATGCAGTTAATTGTAATGTGTCTTTTGTTAACTTATTTTCTGTAAGTGTCAAATACTCATTGGTAACAATTAAACTATTATCAATAGGTTTTCTAATTGTATATTTAGTTGGTGTTCTTTCTATAACAACATTTTCATTTTTATTACACCCAACAATCATAAGTAGGCAATCTGAAGCAATAGGTGTCTCAGACAATATTTTAACTGCTTCATCAAAACTAGATGCGTTTTCAAGAACATCACGTATTAAAAAAGTAATTGGAATTGCAAATTGAGGAGATTCATTACTCAACACTGCATTCAACGTAATAGAAAACGCTCCTTTTTTTACTCCAGATAGTGCACCAACAAACCCAGGCCAACTAACTAGTGAGTAAATGACTTTACCATTCATTTCAAAATCAAAAACTTTCGAGTATTGTCCCAAAATATTATTCTCTGTCCACCAATCTAAATTTCTAGCATGTAATTTTTCCGCTTTATTGGTAACACAAAAAGCGGTGCAACCAAACACAAATTTTAAGGCATCGTAATACAGGTTTGTAATCAAGATCTCATTTTCTGAGAAATTACAATATTCACTTATTGCCTTTATTTCTTGTTTATATGATTCAGAAATAAATAATGCTTTGTAAGTTTCAATATATGTTTCAAAAATTCCTGCGTCACTTAGATCAGTTAAATAATATTTTAAAAGATTATTGACTTCTTCTTTGTATTCTTTTAAAAAACTCCAACGTTCAGATGGGGTTAAATTTAAATTTATTATTATTCTTTCCATTTTCGTTTATGTTATTTTAAAGGGTTTTTCGATAACAACGTATTTCCTATTGGATCCTTCCCTTGTTCTAATAATTTTAATGCCGCTTTTACTGCCCAACATTTATCACTTGAATGGATATTTGAATAATAACCTAATAAAGTTTTAGGTTCTACTATCCTCCATCCATTAACAGTAATAGTTTCTACAGATGCAGATTCGAAAAAATCAATAGTGATTCGAATCTGTTTACCACTTTCTAACCAATCTGTTTTTTCATAGCGTCTAAAATTTTCTTGACTCTGTAAATAATCATATCGTGTCCATACTTTTTGAAACCCATGTTCTAAAAGAACTCTCATAACTTGTGGCACTCTTTTAGGGTTAACAAATATGTCAATATCCTTATGGTCATGTGCATGCTTATATTCTGTATGATTTGGCTCAGACATAAAATGCCAAGCCCAACCACCAGATATTATAATCCATTGTTTTAATTGTTCTAATATTTCTAAGCCATGCTCTATTCTATAATCTGGCCATAGCTCTCCGTATCTTTTTATATTATGATTTGCTCCCATAATTTTGTTATTTATCCATTCTCACAATTTTTGGTGTAAATGTTCCCAATACTTCTACCAATTCTTGTTGATTATTCATTACTTTTTTGATATCCTTATAAGCCATCGGTGCTTCATCTACACCTCCTCCAATAAGTGTAACATCATGTATTTTTAATTGCTGCTTTACATCACTTTTAGTGAATTTCTCTTTACACTTTCTGCGTGAATGTAAGCGTCCTGCACCATGAGAAGCAGAGTTTAAACTCTCATCATTCCCCAAGCCTCTAACAATAAACCCCGGTGCAGTCATAGAACCAGGAATGATTCCTAACTCACCACTTGAAGCAGGTGTTGCTCCTTTGCGATGTACAATACATTCTTTTCCGTTTACCGTTTCTTTCCAAGCGAAGTTGTGATGATTCTCAATCTTTACAACGGCTTTAGATCCTAACAGCTTCTCTATGCGGTAATGAATATCATCATGACATGCCTTTGCGTAATCACCTGCTAAATTCATTGCCAACCAATATTCTTGTCCGTCATGCGTGTTTAAATCTAACCACGCTAAGTGCTGAACATTTTTGGGTAACGGACATTGCTTTGCTGCTAAATAGGTATAATGCTTTGCTATATTTGCTCCTAAGCCTCTGGATCCACTATGTGATAATACGCCTATATATTCTCCTGGGTTTAAATTCCATTGATTGTCTGCATCGGTTATAGAAACTACGCCAAATTCTACAAAATGATTCCCTCCTCCTGAGGTTCCCAATTGTTTAAAGGCTTTTACTTTCAGCCTCTTTAGTAAAGGAATTTCATTAAACTCTTCTCTTTCAAAAATCTCATGATCATGTTTTTTATCATGTGTTTCATACATTCCAAATTTGGTATGATTAGACAAGATGTTTTCCAGTTGATGCTGTCTTCCTTTTAGGTAGGATGCTTTCACAGGGTAGATGGTTAAGCACATTCTACAGCCAATATCTACACCAACTCCATAAGGAATCACGGCGTTTTCTGTTGCTAATACACCTCCTATTGGCAAACCGTAACCTGTATGGGCATCTGGCATTAAAGCACCTGCAACGGCTATTGGTAATTTTAAAGCATCGTACAACTGGTATTTTGCTTGTTCATCTATTTCATTCTCGCCATAAATGGTAAAAGGTGCTCTGGTATTTTTGAGTTGGTGAAACTTAACCTCAACGGGTTTCACTAAACCTTCGGCTACTTTTCCCCAAATGGCATTACCTTGAAATTTTTCTGGACTTTGCAGTACTTCTTTTGCTTCTTCCAATATGCGTTCTTTTTTTTCTCTTTTTCTATATCTATTAATTTGCCCTAAAGCAATATTGATACTGTTATTTTTAGGGAAGCCTAATTTTATTAAGTCTTTCCCTTTTAGTTTATTTCCCATAATATGTTTTCGTTTAGAATATCCTCAATAGCATATTTTTTAAGACTCTTGAGGGCTCTTTGTATTTTTAATTTTTCTTTTTTATGCTCGGACACGTTCCAATAATGTCTCCACCTATCTAGTTTTTGATCTGCTTCGTAATAACCATTCTTTAAAAGCTGTTGTTCTAACAAAGTGGACTCACTTTCTAATATTGGATCAATACGTTTTGAATGTGTTATATAAGCTCTTGTATATTTAATTCTATAGGTTCCTTTAGGAATCCGTATATAGAACCTAAGTTTTATTTTTTTACATTCATTCTTATAATAGAATGGTGTACACATACATTGTGCTTTAAAACTAAGCTTGTTAAATTGCCTCTTGCTTATGGTTGGGAAATCTTTATAAATAAGATGTTTTGAGGTTTGATGTAGCCACTTTTTTTGTGCTTCTTCTTTTGTTCTACCCCAAAAGAATTTTTCAATCTTATCATATACTTCTAAAATAGCTGCTTTGTTCTTGTAGCGTTCTACTTTATGTGTAATTATAATTTCTTTAAACCAACCATGACGAACAGGTTTCTTCAACTCTATATACCCCAATCCTTGCATTTCCTTCCAGACTTCAGAACGCCTTTTCCAAATATGACGCACTTCTTTCTCTCTCTTTTCTTTGATATGCTTTGGTTTCAATTATCATATTTTAATCTTTACTATTGGTCTCGTGAACATTTAAGTATGACCAAAATATGGCGTACAAAAAAGTCCGAAACTTTTTGGCTTCGGACTTTTTTCAATATGATAGATATCATCTATTTAATAAGGAAAGTGGTCTCGAAGCGTATGCACAATAGAACCTGGTTCTTTTTGCATGGTAGTATGTAATTTGATAAATAACATGATTACTTCGTTTTTAAATTGTTTGTACTTTATTGCGGTGCAAACCTATAGAGACTTTTTTAATTACGCAAGAAAAAATTTAACTTATTTTATTGATTATCAAGTGGTTATGCTATTTTTAGACAATAAAGTTCCTGTCTAAATTTCTTCAGATAAGTAATATGCTGATGACGAGCTATGTGGTGTTATAAACTCATTTTTCAATAGCTTAAAATTTTACATAAAAAAACGCCCAAACTTTTTCAATTTGGACGCTTTATTATGATGTTATTGTGTTTTAACCTATTTAAAATACCACAAGAATCGCTTTTTAGCGTCCGATATGTTTTTTAATTGTATTAGCATAGGTGTCTTATTTTTTATTACTTTATTTATTATAAATATAAAGGAGCTGTTTAATTCTCCTACAATGTATTCTTTTTAGGAATGCTTATGACATTGCTAGTATTTCTACTACTTTTCCATAAACATTTTTAGTCCATCCGTTAATTCTACCGTGATTGTTACCAATTAACAATCCTCTTTTATTGTTTTTACCTTTTATTAGGTGCGTAAAGCAGTTTCCACGAACTTTACAATATACAATATCTCCGATTTCGCATGCTTCCCAATCAATAGGTTTTAACCTTACTGGTTGTTTAGATTTTAAAAGCGGTAGCATAGAATGACCTGGTTCTTTAGATATAATGGTTTCACCATTAGTTAATTTTTGAATTTTCCAATTCATATTTTATATTTTATAAGTTATGTAACGCATTATGGTGTTACATATCCCACAGAATAATAAAGAACCTTTTCAATGAACTGGTGCAAAGATGAGAGTATTAATGTATAAGTTCCAAATTTTCAGAATAAAATTTCATTCTAATAAAAATTAACAATTTATTTATCTTAGATAGATTTGGCTTTTCTAGCAAGTTTGACGTAGCATATAATGGTTCTAATTCTAGTTTTCGTTCTTCTGCCCAACTTACCATGTCATCGTACTCGAATTTCCCTTTCTTTATATCTAACAGAAAATCTCTATCTGAGCGTTTTACATAAATAGTGCTTTCTAAAGCTATTTCTTTAGCCATATGCAATAACCGGAACGTATGCATCATATTTTTAGAATCGTAATTTTTACCATGTGACACTGTTGTTTTGTAACGCTCTTCATTGCGTTTACCTACCCAGTCCCAATATTCTTTATACTTTTTACAATATGTTGAATAAGCATCTTTATTAAAAAAGAGCATTCCTATAGATTCTTCCCCTTTAGGAATGGAACTTAAGGCAATATCATTTGCTTTATCACTTCTAATAATGCCTTTATAGGGAATCTCTAAACTGTGATATAAATTGTTACAATCTTTTAGGTGTGCAATATTTGCGACACCACAGTTTTCTTGTTTTATATTATGATTACCTAAAAACACCTTTAAAGGTATCGATAACCCTTTTTCATACACAAAGCAAAAATCTAAAACCAATTTACGGTCTTTTTCTACTGGGTTCACAATTTTCTTTTCTAAACCTCTTGCTTTTTTTATTTGGGCATAGGCATAGTTTGCAAATGACTTTTCACATTGTTTAGATAAAAAATAGTCTAGTTTTATTTCATCAAAAATAGGATGTTTATACAGCACACATTCCTCAGGTACATTTAACAGTTCTAATATATTAGGATTATTTTTTGAACACAAATCTATAAACTTACGTAATTCATAATACACAATATCATTAGTTTCATTATTTACTTGGCCTATATAATCTAAAGAATAAAAGCTTTCTTTTGGAAGAATGAACACACCTCGTATATCTGTATCCGATTCTGGTGTGTCCAATCCGTAAGCTCTACTTCCGCTTATGCATTCAAAAATGATATGTCCAGATTTTTTTAGTTCTTCTATTGTCATACTATTGTTTTTAAAAAGAATTCATTAAACTCCTCTGGATTAGATTTTTTATTTACTAAATCATTTTTAACACGATTATTCTCTTTGGCAATTTGTTTTACCAATTTAATTAAACTAGCATCAACGGGTTCATTACTTTTCTCGATATGTTTGCTTTTTAAGAGTATCAACTCATCTAAAGTTGAATGATAGGTCGCATCAATTAATGGGTATAATTCTCGAAACAAAACTGGAGGTATTGTATTTTTTTCATAAACCCATTTGGCACATAGAGCTGTTCGAATAGCATAAAAGAAACTTTTTAATGTCATTTTATCTGAACCTAATGTTTCTTCAAACCCTTTATTCATACTATGATAGTGATAAAACCCAGAAACAGGATTAAAGTTGTTTGCTGCCAAGGTTTTTATTTCATTCAAAAAAACTGCATTCTCTCTATAAACTATTGGCGAAAACAACCATCCTAAAAAAGAGGCATTAGATTTTGCTAACAGTTTAAGTGCTTTTTGAACGTCCCATCCAGAACCATCTAGATCGTCATCGGTCATGAACTGAATGGAATCTTTTTGTTCCCAAAGGTTTAAATACCAATTCTTTTTATGTTTATAAACAAAACGTATGTCGTAATCAGAATCTGGAGAAGCAAAGCCCCAAGCTCTACTTCCAGATTCTACAGCGAATAAGATTTCTATATTTCTATCTTGTTCTATTTGTTTTAACTTATTCAATATTTCTGCTTTCATTGTTCTAATGTTTTTTTGTCTTAATACTTGTAATGATTTCTTCTCTACTAAGACCTTCTAATTGTTTTTCATAACATTCGTCCAAAATCTTTTTAAAGGCTTCGGAAGGTTTTAATCCTAAATCTATTAAATCTCTCCCCAAAACCAAAGGCTGTATTTTTTGTTCTCCAAATTTTTCAAATAATTCAAAACATTTTTCAGACACTTTATGCGTGTCTAAAAAAATATTCCTCCCTGTTCTTCCAGCAGAATCAGCCTTACTTTGCCAACCCAAAACATCTAATCTACATTTGTTATGTAAACGTTTCCAAGCTACCTCTTTAGCTTGAGAATTGTACAATTGCCCAGGTCTCATGTGTAATCCAACAATAGTAGTGACATTATTAATCAATTTCTTATCATTTGTTATTCGGTTTAAAAACCTTTCTGAAATTTCAATTCCAGCAATATCATGCCCATAAGATTTTAAATCTGGAGTTGTTGTCGATGGTTTTCCTACATCATGCAATAAAGCCCCAAACATATAGGCTAACCTCCACTCTTTAGGTATCAACTTCCTTAATTTTGCTGCATTATCCAACACCATACATGTGTGATTCCAAACATCTCCTTCAGGATGCCATTTGGGGTTTTGCAAACAACCAATAAGATCATTAAGTTCAGGGAAATGGATCAGCCAACCAGAGCTTTTTAAAAACTCTAATCCAATAGCTGGTTTGTCTGCCTTTAATAATAATTTTTCCCATTCTACAAAGATGCGTTCTTTTGGTAATTCTGAAAATGAATCAACCATAGACCTACATAACTCCATAGTTTCTTTAGCTACTTTTTTCCCTTTCCGAGGCAATAACTGCATAATACGCAATACACGTAATGGGTCTTCTATAAACGTCTTTTCATTTGTTGCTCTTATAATTCCTTTTTCCAGATCTTCTAATCCGTCATAAGGGTCTACAATAGTTCCATTATGCAAATCCTGATACATGCTATTAATCGTTAAATCCCTTCTTTTTCCGGCTTCTAAAGGTGTCATTTTTTCATTTAACACAATCTCGAACCCTTTGTGTCCTATCCCTATTTTATTTTCTCGCCTTGGTACAGATATATCTATTTCAAAATTATTTATTGTGGTTTTAATAACACCAAAAGATTTACCAACTAAATTACAAGGCATGTTTAATGTCTCAATTAAAACAACCAACTTATTATAAGACAAACCATAAACTTCAATATCTATGTCTTTTATAGGTAAACAATTTATACTGTCTATAACTGCACCTCCAATTAACATTGCATTTCCACCTTGTTCTTTTATTTCTAAAAGCAAAGTCTGAAATTCTTTTTCTTTAAAAACTATATGTTTTAGGTTTTCTATACTTTTCATTATTCCAATTCACAATAAAGCAAGCTTTTATTAGTTCTAATCCTCTTTTACTAAAATTACCTGTTACTTTTACGTTTCTCTCTTCTAATTTTCCAAGGCGCATTCTTTTGCCAATCACCAGCCATAATACACCCATAAGGCATGACCTCATCAATAACTTTACCCAAGCCAAACTCGTCCATTTGCTGTCTTACGGTTTCTGCATTTTTATAAGCTGTGGGTAATTCTGTTATATCAATCTCTTTAGAGAAAAATCTAACATCTAAACCTTTGGTTTCTTCGTTAAAGATGTCTTGAAACGTTCCTGTTTTACTTTTTCTATGTTGTGTTCTACTCATATTTCTTCCTGCCCCATGTGGCGCGAAACCTAAATTATTTGTTGTTGTATCTCCTTCTACAATTAAAACGGGTTCAGACATATTCAAAGGTATTAATCTTGGCCCTGTAATATCTGGCATAAACTTTTTATCTAATGGTGTCGCGCCTTTTGCATGGTAGAATAAATCGCCTTCTTTAAATACAAAGTTATGTTCATTCCAAAATCTGTTTTCTTTTTTTATTCCTAACTTTTCTAAAGTTGCATCATGTAGTACTTCATGGTTTTTCTTTGTCCATTTTCTAATAATTTGCAAAGCTTCCCAGTATTTCTCGCCTTCTTCTGTATCAAAAGGAATCCATGCATTTTGTTTTAGTGTTTCTGGCGACAGTTCTTTTCTATAACGTTCTGCTACTTTCATTCCTTTAGAATACAAGTTGGCTCCAAAGCCTCTACTACCGTGGTGTGTAACCATCATGGTGTTCCCTGTGTTTTTAGATCTACCTATGAACAAAAAATGGTTTCCGTCTCCTTGTGTTCCTAAGTGAGATCTTGCTGCCGAAATGCATTTTTGGTCATTTAAAAAATAGTTTGCTTCTATTTCTGCTAATAAATCCATAGGAAATCTAAATTGTGATTCTCTGTCTCTTCCTCCTGGTCCAAAATGTGTAATACTATGTGCGGCGTCTAAAACTGCTTTAGGATCTGTTTTTCCAAAATCTGTAAGCATTACTGAACAACAAATATCGGCACTATGCATGCCTGGGTGAATAGCATTTTTTGCTACCACAACACCTCCAACAGGAATGGTACCTGTGGAACCTGTAGGACATGCATCTGGCATAATAGCACCGTCAACTAAAGTTGGGGTTTTCATTAACACTTCCATTGTTTCTACAACCGAATTAACATTAGTTTCCTCTAACTCATTATCTGCTTTAATGTTTATTGAAAACGGTACAGCTTTTTTATGTAAATCTATTGGGTCTGGTGATTTAAACTGCTCTAAATAATTTTTTAAATCTGCGTCTCTTAATTGATTTTCATTAATATGTTCTATCGCTTCTTTAAACCATTTTCCTGATCTAAATCCCATTTCAATTAATGTGTGTCCTGTAATGTTTGTTCTGTTTTCCATTTCTGTTTTTTTTAAAACTCCGCCGACTCCTCGTTCGGCGGAACACTACTTTCAAGCCTTTTCTAAAGACTTATTCATGATTCCGATGCAAATATTTAACCAATCTGCGCAATTATTTTGCGTAGTTTAAAATAATCACTAAATTTCTCAAAAAATTATTTAGATGGGTTTAAAAGAGAGGTTTTATCAAGTGCTTAGTTGTTGGATTGACAATGAAACTTTTATTGGGCAACAATGGGAAGAATTATCTGAAAAATACACACAATCTTTTAGAAAATACCATAATCTAAATCATCTACAAGAACTCTTCAAGTATTTTGATGCGTATAAGAATGAATTAGAACACCCTAATGAGATGGCTTTCTCCATTTTCTATCATGATATTATTTATAGTATTTGGAGTAAGAAGAACGAATTGAATAGCGCTAAATTGGCTACTGAGTATTTGTTGAATTCTGCTTTAGATGATAGTGGTATCGAGCGTGTTTTTAACCTAATTATGGTAACCAAAAACCATACGCCCAATAAAAATAAGGATGAAAAATGGATGATAGATTTTGACATTGGCATTCTTGGTCAACCATACGAAACTTATTTACAATATACACAGCATATCAGAGATGAATATGCTGCTATTCCTAACTCCGTGTATAAAAAAGGCAGAAAAAAGGTATTGAGTCATTTTTTAAATAAAAGTAAAATATACCAAACGGATACCTTTTATAATTTATTTGAAATGAATGCTAGAAATAATATTAAAAAAGAACTTGACACCCTGTAATGGCATTAAATAAAAACGCATTAATACGTTATAAAACGATAGATAAATGTCTACAAAACCATTACAAACAATGGACTTTAGATGATTTAATTGAAGCTTGTTCTGATGTTCTATATGAATATGAGGGAAGGGAGATTAATGTTAGTAAACGCACTGTACAATTAGACATTCAAATGATGCGCAGCGATAAGCTTGGTTATAATGCTCCTATAATTGTTTATAATAAGAAGTTTTACAAATATGAAAATGAAGGTTATTCTATAACTGATATTCCTTTGAACGAAAATGACATGAATGTTCTTTCGGAAACTGTTGAGATGCTAAAACAGTTTAAAGATTTTTCTCTTTTTTCTGAATTAGGAGGCATTATACAGCGTTTGGAAGACAAGGTTTATACTGAAAAGACTCACCAGTCTGCCATCATTCATTTGGATAGGAATGAAAAACTAAAGGGCTTGGAACATTTAGATATTTTATACCAGGCTATTATTAAAAAGATGGTTCTTAGGATTAGATACCAATCTTATAAGGCTAGAGAAGCTTCTGAAATTATTTTTCACCCTTTCATTTTAAAAGAATTTAATAATCGTTGGTTTTTAATAGGGAGACCAGGAGTAGAGGCGAAAAAGTCAATCGTTACTTTTGCTTTAGATAGAATAGTTTCTATTGATTATGATACAACAATCACATACAAAAATGACAACTTCAATGGTGATAAATATTATAAAGATGTTATTGGGGTTACTGTTTCAAATATCCGCGCTGAACGCATCCAGTTTTGGGTTGACAAGAAAAATGCTCCGTATGTAATGACTAAGCCTTTTCACGATTCGCAAAGGGTCATAAAACAAACTGATGATGGTGTTATCTTCAATATTTTTGTGCAAATTAATTTTGAACTTGAGCGTATGATTTTAGGTTTTGGAGATTCTATTGAGGTTTTAAAGCCTAAAAAACTTAGGGGTAGGATGCAGCAAAAATTGGAAAAGGCTGCTGGTTTTTATCTGAAAGACCAGACTTAATTATCTCAAAAATTATTTATAATTAAAATACATTTATTTTCAATCGTTCACAAACACTTTTATCAATTGGAAGGTAAGGACGTTCTTGAGGAATCATCAATTTATCTAATTCATTATTAAGAACATGTTGATACTGTTCGTTTACAAATCCTGAAATATCTTCAATTTCTAATATATCTTCTTTAGCATATTTCTCGATATCTTGATTTCTAATTCCAAGTTGAATAGCTCTTCTATCCAATTTCGCACCATAAGGGTCATGATCTGGATCCCATTGTAATCGGATATTTGATTTTTTTACGGCATTTTGCCAATCTTCTCTATCCTTATATATACCATCTTGATAACTTGAATACACAGCATCATTTAAATAACGTTCAAATACTTCACGTTTTAAATGAATAGCCAATACAACTTCTTGACCTTCTTTTGTCCCCCACCCATTACGATACATCATCCATAGGAAATTTGGTTTTATCCAAGTCATTCTATTCAGGCTAAAAGCGCCTCCAAAAAACTGATTCTTTGCTGCAAATTGACCTATTTCTAGCCTATAAGATTGATATACGATTACTTTTTCCTCATCAAACTGCGCCATAATATGGCGTCCTGTTTCTGGCCATTCTTTTAATTGCTCTTTATATAATTTTGTTATTAGTTTCATTTTTTAATGATTTATTAAATTTTAAAATTAAACCTTCAATATCCTTTCGTCTTACTACCTTGTCTCTCCATTCCATTGGGATACTATCCAATCCATAATAAATCCCTGCTAATCCTCCAGTAATTGCAGCTGTAGTATCAGTATCCTCTCCAAGATTTACAGCACTAATAACAGCATCTTCATAAGTATTTGTGTTCATAAAACACCAAAGTGATGCCTTTAAAGAATTCACAACATACCCACTTCCAGAAATACGCTTTTCATCAATTTTATAAATATCTTCTTGAAGTACATCAAAATAGAACCCTAGTTCTTTTGGGTTTAAATCTTTGGTCTCCAAAAAAGCATTTACTTTATCTTTAATTACGTGATATGCTTTAATTTTATCACTACTGTTTAACAATTCTAAGCCATATTCCACATAGATAAAACAGGCTAATACTGATCGTAAATGAGCATGAGTTAAAGATGAAACGTCCTTAATTATTTGATAGCGTTCTTCAATATTATCAGTATTTTTAAGAAAAAAAACGAGTGGTAATATTCGCATTAAAGAACCATTGCCATTTGAATACTCGTCCATACCTCCACAAATCTCAGGTGTATGCCCTTCTTTCATATAAAATATAGACTGCCTTGTTGTTACACCAATATCAAAGACTACTCCATGCGGTGTCCAATAAGATTCATCATACCATGCGATAAATTTATCAGCAATATTTTTCGTGTTAAAACCATCTAATAAGCCTTCCATTAAACAGAATGTTAGAGAACTATCATCTGACCAAGTCCCTACAGGTTGTCTATGAGTTCCATACCCAACCATCGTTTCGGCTGGATTCCTTTTCATTTCATCTTTAGACAAAAATTCAAAAGGTACCCCTAATGCATCTCCAACTGCCACTCCCATAATTCCACTTCGTATTTTTTCTAACAAACTCATGCTTTCTTTACTTCAGCTTTTTCAATAATTTCATTTATAACCTTGTCATTTGATCTTTGAAATTGGTTTCCTAAAAAGGTCTTTGTTACCTCTATTTTTCCCTCTATCTGATTATTGAATAATTCCATTTCTTCTGAAGGCACCCATAATTCATTATGAATTTCACCACCTACATTTCTAACTTCAAACTTTTTAATGTACTCCGTATTCACTTTGAATGCAGTGACAAAACCAGAATATCCAGAAAACTCATCTCCTGTATTCCATTTTAAAGCAATTTCAGAAGCATAATCTTCATTCATCACAGGATAAAAGATAGGCTGCCAATTTAACCTTGGTGGAAATTTAGAAAAACCACTTTCAATTATAAGTTCTAATTCTTTCAACCCAATCGGCCTATATAATATTATTGTTTTCATTGTTTTAATAATTTATCATACAACTCATAATTCTCCAGATCAAAACAAACAAAAGAAACTTCTTCAACTGTCTTTTGATTTTTAAAATTTTTAATAGTATCAATCGCTATTTGAGCTGCTAAATCTTTTGGGAATTTGTAAATCCCCGTACTTATATTTGGAAATGCAATACTTCTAACATTGTTTTCAATTGCTAAGATCATTGTGTTTTTATAACAATCACTTAAAAGCTTTTCTTTTTCACCTCCTCCTTGATTCCAAACTGGGCCAACTGTGTGAATTACAGATCTAGCATCTAAGTTTCCCGCTGTTGTTATAACTGCTTCTCCAACATTACATTTTCCTTGCTTGGCTCTAATTTCTTGACAGGCTTTCAGGATTTCTACACCTCCTTTTCTATGAATAACACCATCAACTCCTGAACCACCTAACAATGAAGAGTTCGCTGCATTCACGATAGCATCAACTTTTATTGATGTTATATCTGATTGTATGACTCTTATTTCCATTTTTTATTCAAAATCGTAAACATAAACCTCTAGATCACCATTTGATAAGGTTTCAAGTATTATAGGTTCTATTTCTTCCCATTTCCCACCTGCTAAACCACAGCCAATTCTTGGCATATGAATACTTGCACTTAGTTTTTTTGCTTCAATTGCGATTTCACTTAAACAAGACTTAACCGCATCATATCTAATTGGTGCTATTTTATTTACTCGTTTTAATCCTTTCTGAGCAACCATATTTCCAACAAAAACATCTTCAGACACTTGAATTAACTGGGTAGCTCCTAAAGCAAAATTATTATCAGCTTTATTTTTATACCACTGTCTATATGCCTTTTCAGGCTCTGGCCATTTCTTTGAAATTGCTAATACAAATCCTTTACCCCAACCACCCAAATCATTACAGATATGGACAATTATTTTGTTTCCTTCAACTTGTGGAGCCGTAGCATCTCCTTTTAAATATGTTATAGTTTTCATTTTATATTATCAAATTTGCTTTCTCGTCTGCAATACCTATTTCAACATAGCTTCCAGAATTGAAATTTAAAAAATCAGATTCTATACCATCACTAAAAATAACACCTTTTGATGGCATATTAGATTCAACTTTTAATGTTTGTTTTTTTGTTATTATTCCAAAACCTATACTCGCTTGAGTAACCTTGCTTAAAAAAGGTTCCCTAACTACAAATACAAGTTTTTCATCTTCCCAACGGATTAATGATTGTTCACTTCTTTCTTTGTTAGATTGAATTTTATTAATATTATTCGCCATATTAAATATAGAACTTAACCAACCAGTAGCGCCTGCACCAGTAGAAATTATAATTCCACTAGACGAATGCTTTTCTCTTTTACCTTTAAATTCAATATCATATCTTGAAGAAACATGAGAGTCTGCCCCTATATAAAAATCATTAAAGGCTAATAAGGTTTGTCCATCATTTAATTGCGCTTTTGCCATGGTAACCTGCTTAGTTTTATAATCTCCTTTAAGAACATTTTTAATAACAACATCTAATTCATCTGAGGTATGCTTTAATAAAACACCATCATAACGTTCTTTATCTGGATTTACACCTATAATAGACAAACCTTTAACGTACTTAGCTGTATTTGCAACCAATCCATCTTGCCCAATAACCACTATTAAATCCTTCTCTGTAAAAATATATGTTGGTAAAAACGAACGATTAATAACTTTATACTTTAATTGCTTCGAAATAGTGTCTTGAATTTTAGACAATGATTTATAAAACGTATCATTTTCAAGCTCATAGTATCCAAAATCTCCTTCAGATTTTTCAATATAAAACTTGGCTTGAGCTTTTGAGTTAAACCTTTCTATTAGTAACTCTAGCCTTGTTTTGTCTCTTATTATGATGACTCTTTCAAACTCCATTTTATTTATGATTTACTTCTTACAATAGAATCTAATAATTCTGGAGAAATATTTAAATTACCTATTTTATCTGCATTTTCAGCTAGTTCTCTAAAAGCTAAAGCGATATTATTACTTGGGTCATTTCCATTATTACTTATAGCCATGAGCGTTTTCCAATCCAATTCTTTATATGGTTTTAAATTCGCATTTAGAACATATTCTTTCACATCTGCTTCTTTCTTCTCATTAGTTACTTGAATATCGATAAGCTCTTTTTTCTGTTCCTCAAGAGAAATACTAGAAGTCATTTCCATTTGTTTTAACTTCTGAACATTCTGCTGCTTAACAACATCTGTTTCCATTTTCTTTTCAACGATTTGTTTTTGCTTTTCCTCAACAGCAATCTCTGTATTCAATTCACTTTCCTTAATCATACGTTCTTGCTCTACAGCAAAATTTCTACGTTCATAAACAGCTTGATCGGCTTCCTTTTGAAGAGATTCTCGCATATGAGTTTCTAAAGCACGAGCCATTTCTGGATTAGGTGTAACCCCAAGCACATTAACGCTTAATATTTCTAACCCAAGCATTTGAACAGTCTTTGATTTTTGAACATTATTAAAAATCTCTGCCTCAATATCTTCTAACCTCCTCAAAGCTTCCTTCAAACTTAAACACTGAATAATAGATGCACTAGCAGTTTGAGCTTCATTGATTATTCGTTGCTGAATTTTTTCGTAATCATGTTTCAAATACTGTTTCTTATTATTTACAGTAAAATCTAAAGCTTCAGCAAGTTGCTTTGGGTTTTCAATCTTATAAGTGACTTGTCCTTGTAAAGTAACTTCTTGATAATCTTTTGTCGTTTCATTGAATACAAATTGAAAATCATTACTCTGAACTGGAATAGAAACAATTGATGAATTTGGAGAAAAATAAAAGAATGATAAACCTCTGCCTTCTTTCTTGATTTTCCCACCTTTATAATGAATAACGTAATTCATTGAGTCGAATTTGATATAATTTATTCCTAACATAACTTTGAGTTTTAAATTAGTATTTGCGTAATTATAACACAAATGTAAATAGGAATATTAAATTCACCAAATATGTTTTGTGTTTTTTTTACGCAAATATATTATTAATCTAATATTCAATAAGTTATATTTCAAAAATTATCCCTTCCTTTTTAAGTTGGAAGTAGCGTTTTTGGTTAAATTGGAATAAATTGGCTGGTCTTCCCGAACCTTTTGATACTTTTTCGTCGAGTTCATCAAGTACATTAAGGCCAATGATTTTCTTTCTAAAATTGCGCCTGTCAATTTCTCTGCCTAATAGGGTAGTGTATAATTTTTCTAAATCTGAAAAAGGGAATTTCTTATCGAGTAATTCAAAACCAATAGGTTCATAAGTGATTTTTCCTTGTAACCTCTTAATGGCTATTTCAAGGATCTCTTGATGATCAAAAGAGAGTTCTTGTAATTCATCAATATTAAACCATTGTACTTCAGCTGCATCAGTAGAAGCAAATATTTTAAATGTGTTCGGTCTTATTAGTCCAAAATAAGCTATAGAAACAACTCTTCCTCTTGGATCTCTATATGGATTTCCAAAGGTATATAATTGCTCAAGGTAATTAATCTTTACTCCTGTTTCTTCTTGTAATTCTCTCTGAACTGCTTCTTCTAAGGATTCATCATTTAATACAAATCCACCTGGGATAGCCCATTTATCTTTGAACGGTTCATACTTTCGTTTTATAAGTAATACTGATATTTTGCCCTCTTCGTAACCAAACACGACGGCATCAACGGATAGTTTAATGGATTGATTATTCATATGCGTAATTTATACGCAAAAATACAAAATTTAACTTAAACCATTTTTGTAATAATAGATTTAAGTGTATTTGTTTCCTTCCATTTTAAGAGTTTTTCCTTAGTAAAAGGATTGATTTCTATTTCTGGGAAATTATACTTTAATTCCAAAAACACTTCTAACAACTTCTTTGTTCCCCTAATAGGCACATCATTCATATTATGAATCATAAGATCTAAAAGTTTGAATAAAAATTTATTGTGCATTTTAGAAACATTAAAAAGGTTTGCTGTCAGAAGATCAGTAAACCTTTTAAGCGGTGCATATTCTCCCCATTCTAATCTACCTATAATTTCACCCAATAGTGAATTATTCACTTTCTCTTCAGAGTTAGCTTTAATCCATATTTCTGCTGCAAGCTCTCTAGCCACTTTATCACTACATAAAAGTCCAGTAGCCAAAAACATATAAGTTGTTTCTTTATAATCTGCACGATGCCATATTTCATAGAGGCCTTTGAGTAAATTGATCATGTTCTTTTTACTGCTTTCATCAAAAAAAGTAGATTCTTTTAAGTTGTTATAAATAACATTACTTAAAAACATACTCGGATTATTAGGCGATAGAAACAAGAATTTCACATCATCATGAGGCTGAATAGTAGTATAATATTTCTCCTTTTTGAAATACATATATTCATAAATACTAACAACATTTTCTTGCTTTTTCTTATTATTGAAAAGATTTTTAATATCAGAGATTAAAGAATCTGGTTCTTTTTTCTTTTCACCAAATTTTTTGAAACGCAATTCTTTACGGGTCATTGTTTTTAAAACATCTTTCTTAAGAGCATAATCGTATTGTTTATATTTTTCTTCTCTTAATTTGCAATCCCATGAATAAACCCCTCTTTCTTTTTGTAATGTATTTGATAACTGTTCTTGAAAGTAAGTTATCTCCGAATTTTTATTTCTGCTAATAACACTCTGAATCCATAAGTCTGGTCTATCAGTATAAGTCTTTTCAAGTTCAATTAAACCATAATGATACTTTAGAATGTTTTTAATTTTTTTAGTATTTATTTCATCTATTTTTTGTGATACATCTTTGGGGAACTCATCTAACGGTAAACGTCCAAAAGCAATTTGCATATCATATAGATTTATTTCCTCATCACTTTTTTCATATGATATGATTCGATCAATTAAAACCACAGGATCAACCCAGCAAGGTGCGTGCGTTGGTGTAGATAATAAATCTAAAGTCAAACCTCTTTTGATGAAGGATTTAGATTTTATAAATAAGAAATGATGTATTTGATATATATAATCTGGAATAGTTTGATGCTCTATTTCTTTTAGATTTTCCTTATACCGTGATTTATAAAATCGGTCTTCTTTAAGTTTCTTGATTTTTTGATCCTTAGTTTTTCTGAAGCTTTGAAGTTCAGCAGGGTATTTCTTCATTAATATCTCTGCGAAGTCATTAATATAATAAGCAGCTTCAGACTCAAGACTTCCAATTTGACTATTCCAGCCATCAAAATTCATCGAAAGATCTAGAGAACGCTTAAAAATAGGCTCTAGCTTTGAAACATTATCTTTATTTAAAAGCAGGTTCAGCTTTGGCAAATAACTCAAAAGCAAATCTATATGATAAACTTCATTGTTATCAATAACCTGACTTACAAAAAAGATTAGATCATCTAGTGTTTCATAGGTAGGTAGTTTGTTTTCTTCAGTCAATAACTTTGACTCTTCAACGTCAAAAACATGATCTTCAGCTTCTTCTTCTGAAGTTATATAACTCTTTAAGGTTTCTTTCGAAGAGTGAAACAAACTATCAGTGTATAAACTAATTTCATCCAACAGTTCTTGCTTCTTTGGGTCTCCATGCTTTTCAATAATTTTTGCAGCCCTTAATTGTATTTTCTCATCAACTGTAATTAATGCTTCTGAAGCTTTTTTACAAACCGAGATTCTAGAAGCTTTATGAGCTTTAACAATCTTATCCAAAATCATAAGTGTGGAGTTAACTACAGACTTTGTTTCAGAATTCAATTGAATCGAGCTATTTTCAATAAAGACTTTGTATTTAAACTTTTTATGATCTGCTACAGTTTTAAAATATTTTAATACCGTATTCACAACTTTTGAGTGAGGCGAATTTAGGGCAGCAAAAAACTCATTCTGTAAACTTAAAATCTCTTCTATAGTAGGAGTTAGTTTAATTAACAGGTCAAAAAACCATCCGCTCAATGTTTTATTAAATCCCTTAGTGGCTGAACATATAGTCGCTATTAAAACCTTTTTTCTGTTTAGTTTATCATCATTGGTTAAATTAGAAATCGTATCAATCCAAATATCATTACCTCCCTTATAATTTTCTAGATGTAAATAGTTATAATAATTGTTGATACCTGATTCTTCTTCAAACAAAAACCAAATATGCTCATCTAAAGTTTCTTTGTGCTTAAATAAAACTTCAGGTTTGTAAAAACTTCTATTTTTATTATTCTCCCATTTACTTTCAACTATTGCGTTTGGTAGTCTCGCTAGTATTAATTCATGAGATGGCTGCAACAAACCTTTTTTGAATAATGTCATCGTCTTTTCGTAATCCAACTCCCAAGGCATGTCTTCATTAATTAAATCACCAAACCATTTAGGAGTATACCAAGGGATTATGTTTTCTAAATAATCATCAGTAACGGAAAGTTGGCTGACGCTGAAAAAGGCTTTTTTTGCATCTGTTTTGTTAAAACACACATAGCACACTTTACTAATAATATTTCTTTTAGTTTCAGAATGTATAGGTTTTGAAGTATCATAGGTTCCCCAATCTGATTTCTCTCTAACCATTCGGTGCTCAAAAATCTTTTCTTTATACTTTTTTAAAAAGGGAACAAGTTCTCTTTTTTCCTTTAGAGTGAGTTTTTTTAAAAAAGGGATTACATCTTTTTCTTTGAAGACAATGTCTTCTAATTCTTTTTCAAGCATATTAATTGGCTTTTGCTTTTTTCTTTACGGCTAAAATATGTTTGCATGCGCCTCGTTCACCTTGATTTTTACTAAACCAAGTACAAGTACATTTTTGCAAGTCACCTTTTATAACCACATAATGTTGTACTCCACTTCCTTCTACTTTTGCTTCTATTTCATTATCATTCTTTAGAGTGATATTTACCTTATTATCTTCTAATAGTTTTTCAGCACCTTTTAATCTTGGATTTAATGACATTATCCTATCTAGTTTGAAAGGCAACCTTCTATAAAAGAATCCGTTCTTAGCTAAATCATAACCCAATAGTCCCATCGCTGATAATTTGGTTGATAGTTTTTCTATTTTAGAAATATCTATTCCTTCTTCAAATGACATTAGAGCGGGGTTGAATTCTTGATTTGTAAAAGAGTAATTATCAAACGCTTGAATCAACGAATCTGGTAAGTCTTCTATCAAAGATTCTAGCGCTGCTCCCTCTCCTGAAAAGCCTCTCCAAAAATCTCTGGAAATCGAAAAGACAAAGTTCAATTCGTCAAAACATAAAATAAAAGTCACGGATTGCATGTCTTTTTGTGGATACACTTTTAATTCATTGATTAACGGAATTAACGGCTGAAGTAATTTTAATCTATGAATTCCACCAATACAAACAGCATTATTAGCTTTTAGAGGGCTAAACAAATACTTGCTACCTCTTTTAATTAAAAAATAATCCGTTTTAACTTTTCCATTTGGAATAGTCTTAAATAGCTGAATTGCTTGAATACGATTTAAGGTTTGTGCATAATCTGATTCTGAAAAGAAATGTTGTACTGTTGTGAGTCCTTTTATCCATTTGCTTGGTAAAGGCACTTTTCTTTCAATGAAACTCTCTCCTCCTTTATGAAAACCTACTTCTTTCTGCCCCACAGACAAAATGAGATCATCATTTTTTTTGATTTTGCCTAATTCAGAAATTAAAGGGGTATTAAAATCTACATTGGTTGTACCATTTTCTATAAACTCTCCATCCTGTCCGTTGTCTAAAACATCAACTCTAGCGTATACACCTGCACAATGTGAAAAGCCTTCAAATCTTATTTGATTATTACCAGCAGTAACTATAGGATCTTTTAATAAGGCTAATTGAAAAGGTGATAAATTAAAACTAGATTGAACTGTATTAGAAAGCGTAATCAAACATCTTGAAAGTTCATATGGGTTATTTAGTTTCCCCCAGAAAAAGCAAGGAGAGCTCCCTTTGTCAACTTCATTAAACTTTGATAATAATAAATTCTCTTTTCCTTGTTCTTTTTTAATACTCGAAAGGGAGTTGTATTTATAATTTAAAGTTTCTGCTGACATACTTTTTGTTTTTAAAAATAGTAAAAAAAATCTGCCAACTAAATTATAGATAGAAAGTTTTAAAATAAATTATTGATGTTTAAGTATAACAGAAAAGATCCATGTCCGTAATTGGGGTTTTTGACACTTAAACGTTAAAAATTAATAAGTTTAACAACTAAATGGATTCAATTCATATAAAATGAAAATAAATTTAATTAAGTTGGTTTTTGCGTGCAAATCGCGTGCAAATTAAAAAAGCTTTAAAAGATAAAATCTTCTAAAGCCTTACTATTACTGTGGAGAAGATCGGATTCGAACCGACGACCTCTTGACTGCCAGTCAAGCACTCTAGCCAACTGAGCTACATCCCCAAATATTACTTTAACCCTCTTAAAACTAAAACAGGTCTTTTACTATGGAAATCTTTTTTAAGAATCGTGTTTTTTTCCCACTTCTTAGTAAAGAAACCTCGCTTACGTCTTACCACGCATAACAAGTCTGGATTATGGGTTTGAAAATGTTCTAAAGCACCTTGAAAAGTGGTTGCATTTTCACTTTGTGTTCTAGTTGAAACAATATTATTCAAAGTCTCAGCAACCTCAAAATCACCATCATTATAATACATTGTTTTAACTAACAATAAATTAACAACAGCATCAAAATTATTCTTTATATCGATTAATTGATCTAAAGCATTTTCCTTTTTTATAATAGCCGATTTTAATGCCAATAAAACACTTTTTATAGGTCTAAAAACATAACCTTCTGGAACTATTAGTGCCGGTATTTGTGTTTGTTTTATAATTTTGCCCGATGTTTTTCCTAAAAAGACTTCATCTTTAATAGAGTTTGTTCTCGGTTCTACCAAAATCAAATCAATATTCGCAGTTTTACAGGCTAACTCTAAGGTAGGAATTAATTTTCCTTTTAAAACCCGAACCGCAACATCAACACTTTTAGTATCAATTTTAGAAACCAAATTATTTAAAAACTCTTTGCTTTCACGTTCAATAATATGGTCAACCTTAATCATGGTTCCTGCTTTCGTATACACATTATATACTTGCACAATAAAAAGTTTTGCCCCAAAAGCTTCAGCAAAGTCTACGGCATACTGTAAATGACTTAATGCATTTTTTGACGATCCTACAGGAACTAAAATATTCTTCATATCTATAAAGTTTGATAGCTAAATTTACAATAAATTTGGCGTAAAAGTAAAACTTTTAAATGATTCGGAAAGCAACCGCTTTAGATATTGAAAATCTAATCTTAATTACAAAAGCTTGCGCTAGTAATTTAATTGATAAAAATATTTATCAATGGAATGCCGTATATCCTAATAAAGAAGCCTTTATTAAAGATCTTAACCGAAATGAATTATATGTTTTAGACATAGAAAACACTGTTATTGGATGCATAACTATATCAACTTTTATGGATGATGTTTACAAGCCTGTGTCGTGGCTTGTTAAAAACAACAATAATATTTACATACATCGATTAGCTATTCACCCAAAACACCAAGGACAAGGTTATGCACAACAACTCATGCAATACGCAGAAGATTATGCTGTAAAAAACAATGCCGCTTCTATAAGATTAGATACCTTTTCGCAAAATACACGGAATTTGAAATTTTATGAACGTCGTGGTTACAAACAATTAGCTCCCATTTATTTTCCTAATCAAAGTAAACATCCGTTTTACTGTTACGAACTTGTTTTATGAGTACAAACATCAGTTTAAAACACATTAATAAATTAGCTATTCCCGCTTTAATTGCAGGAATATCAGAACCCATCTTATCTATTACAGATACCGCTATTGTTGGAAATATTAACGGCAACGCCACCGAATCGTTAGCAGCCGTAGGTATTGTAGGCGCCTTCATTTCTATGTTGGTTTGGGTATTAGGACAAACACGAAGTGCCATTTCGTCTATAGTATCTCAATATGTAGGTGCTAATAATCTAGAAAAAATAAAAAATTTACCGGCTCAAGCCATTTTTATAATTACATCATTAAGTGTTTTAATTATTATATTAACCTATCCTTTTGCTGAAAATATTTTTAAACTATATAACGCATCAGACCTCATTTTAGAATACAGTATAGATTATTATAAAATTCGTGTTTTCGGTTTTCCTTTTTCCTTATTTACTATTGCTGTTTTCGGAACTTTTAGAGGCTTACAAAACACCTATTACCCCATGATTATTGCCATTATTGGCGCCTTTATAAATATTGTTTTAGACTATATTCTTGTATTTGGCATTCAAAATTACATCCCTGCAATGCATATAAAAGGTGCTGCTTACGCTAGTCTTGTAGCTCAATGTATAATGGCATTATTATCGGCATATTATTTACTTAAAAAAACAAGTATTCCTTTAAAATTAAGCTTTCCTTTAAACAAGGAAATTATCAGATTCATCATCATGATTCTAAATTTAATTGTTAGAACCATAGCACTAAATACAACGCTTTATTTTGCTACACGTTTTGCCACAGGTTACGGAGCAGCATATATTGCCGCTTACACTATAGCCATAAACTTATGGTTTTTCGGCGCTTTTGTTATAGATGGTTATGCTAGTGCTGGTAATATTTTATCTGGAAAATTATTAGGAGCTAAAGACTATAGTTCCCTTTTAAAACTAAGCAATAAATTAATTAAATATGGTATTGTTATTGGCATTGCTATGGCTATAACTGGAGCTATTTTCTATTACCCAATAGGGCGCCTTTTTTCTAAAGACCCTGAAGTTTTAAGCCTGTTTTACAATTCGTTTTGGCTTGTCCTTATTATGCAACCTATATGCGCATTAGCTTTTATTTTTGACGGTATTTTTAAAGGCTTAGGTAAAATGATGCATTTAAGAAATGTACTGCTATTTTCTACATTCATAGTTTTTATACCCATTCTTTTTTGGCTAGACAGTATCGGTTACAAACTACACGGTATTTTTATAGCACTTTCCTTCTGGATGATTGCAAGAGGTATCCCGCTAATTATAAAATTCAGAAAAACATTTACACAGCTTTCACAAAACAATTAACTTTGTAATAAACGAGTTCAATAACTAAACTAATAATATGCAGCTATTTATTGCTTTGCTACAAGACATTAACATTGAAGAAAAAATTCAAAACGCACCTGATAAAGAATATGAAATAGGTGTTTTTATTGGCTCGATGTTGCCTTTTGTGGTTCTAGTATTATTAGCTTATGCTATTTACAGATATAATAAAAACAGAATTAATAAAGACTAATTATGGATATCATGTCATTTTTAAGCGGAAACGGATTGTTTCTAGTACTAGCCCTAGTTTTAATCATTATTTATGTTGTAAACAGACGAAAACGAAGATAATTATCTGGTTTTTAACCAACCCGTAATACTCATTCTTTTAGTATTTACTGGCTTTACTTCATGTTCAATTATTTGGCTTTCAAAAATCACCATTCTTCCAGGAAACGGATAAATAACTTTTTCTGTTTCCTGTCCGTTTTTATTTAAATACAACACTAATTCACCACCATTTTCTGGTAGCCAACCTTCTTCATTTAAATAACATACAAACGATAATTTACGTCTATCATCATTTTGAAAGGTGTCAATATGTTTTTTGTAATAAGTACCTTTTGGGTATAAAGCATAATGAAACTCCTTATATAAAATTCCTAAAAAACAGGTTTTATTTAAATAAGCAACCAAGTCATTCATCTTATTAAAAAATAAAGATTCTTTATGGCATGCCTTTGTTTCATCCATCCATAAAATCAAATCACCTCGTATCGATCTTTCAATAGTTGCATTCAACTTACTACCAATAGCCGCTTTTTTAAAAGCATCTTCCTCATACTTTTCTAAAAGAGAGTGTCTTAATATAGCCACTTCTTCTAAAGAAAAAAAGGATTCAACAATACTATATTGCTGCCTAGCAAGCTCAGAAATTATTTGTTCGTAAAGAGGGTTTTCAACAAAATCAATAGATTCAAATAGATGACTCATAAGCGTAGCGTAAATCATCTATCCTTAAATTTTGGACAAAGGTGAGCAAATGTAATATAAAAACCGTTTGCTTTTACAAAATGAATATCTTTGTATTTTTAAACTATACTTTATAATGAGTGGTATTCGCATAACAAAACAATTCTCTTTCGAAACTGGTCATGCCCTTTATGGCTACGACGGTAAATGTAAAAACGTCCATGGCCATAGCTACAAACTTTCGGTAACTGTGTTTGGCAAGCCTATTTCAGATAAAAACCATGTAAAATATGGGATGGTAATCGATTTTGGAGACCTTAAAAAAATTGTAAAAGAAGAAATTGTAGATGTTTTCGACCACGCCACCGTTTTCAATAAAAACACACCGCATGTAGAACTTGCAAAAGAACTTCAAGACCGCGGACACAATGTATTACTGGTAGATTACCAACCAACAAGCGAAATGATGGTTATCGATTTTTCAAAAAAAATAAAGAAACGCCTGCCATCACATATTGCTTTACACTCTTTAAAACTACAGGAAACCGAAAGCTCTTTTGCCGAATGGTTTGCTTTCGATAACGTTTAGGGCGTTACCCTAAAGGGTCGGGCTTTCACAAGTCGCGCTCTGCGAGGCGCTCCAACAATTGCTCAATCCCTAACGCAAACCCATCTGCGAAGTATAGTTCTAATACAAATATTCGTGTATTCGTGGCTAATTTATTTATATTTACAACATGCAAATTCCAAAAGGAAAAAAAATATATTTCGCTTCAGATAACCATTTAGGAGCTCCTACACAAGAAGCTTCTCGTCCGCGCGAAAAAAAATTCGTAGCATGGTTAGACGAAATAAAGCATGATGCAGCTGCCATTTTCCTTCTAGGCGATTTATTCGATTTTTGGTTCGAATACAAAACAGTTGTTCCAAAAGGATTCACCAGAACCTTAGGTAAACTTGCCGAAATATCAGATTCTGGAATTCCAATTCACTATTTTGTTGGCAACCACGATTTATGGATGAACGGCTATTTTGAAGAAGAACTAAACATTCCTGTTTACCACAAACCCAAAGAGTTTACTTTTAACGATAAAACATTTTTCATAGGTCATGGCGACGGTTTAGGTCCTGGCGACAAAGGCTATAAACGCATGAAAAAGGTATTTATTAGTCCGTTTTTTAAATGGCTTTTTAAATGGGGACACCCAGATATTGGTATGCGTATCGCACAATATTTATCAGTTAAAAACAAATTGATTTCTGGTGACGATGATGCTAAATTTCTTGGTGAAGAAAACGAATGGTTAGCCATTTACTGTAAACGAAAACTTGAAGAAAAACATCGTGATTATTTTGTGTTTGGTCACCGTCATTTACCACTAGAAATGAATCTAAACGACAATTCAAAATACATCAATCTAGGCGATTGGATTCAATATTACACCTATGGCACTTTTGATGGTGAACATTTTGAGTTAAAAAAACATTAAGCCTCTTCATTCTCATGCGCCTCAATATCCTTAGTTAAGTCTAAGTTTCTAAGCGTTTTGTTCTTGGCACCAATAGTTAAAACCGTAATTAAAGTCATAGTGCCTCCAAAAACTACAGCAGCTACAGGTCCTAATAATTTAGCAGCTAAACCACTTTCAAAAGCACCTAATTCGTTAGAAGATCCAACAAACATAGAATTAACAGAAGATACGCGTCCACGCATGTCATCTGGTGTTTTTATTTGTAAAATAGTTTGACGAATTATCATAGAAATACCATCAACAGCACCACTTATAAATAACATCAATACACTTACCCAAAACACTTTAGATAAGCCAAAACCAATCATACTTAAACCAAATATAAAAATAGAAATAAGCAGTTTTTTACCTGTATTTTTACTTATAGGAATGTAAGTAGTCACAAACATAGTAATAATACTTCCCAAAGATATTGATGCATTTAAAATACCTAAACCTTGACTTCCTACTTCTAAAATATCTTGAGCAAAAATAACTAGAATAGCAACCGTTCCTCCAAATAAAACAGCAATCATATCCAACGTTAAAGCACCCAATATAGCCTTGTTTTGAAACACAAACCGAATACCAACCTTTAAACTCTCTTTTACCGATTCGCCAATTTTTTTATTTAAAATAGGCTTCTTTTTAATTAGAAAAACCAAAGCAAACGATATCAATACTAAAATAAAAACCAGACATAAAGTATAATCTGCACCAATCCAATGAATAAAAAACCCTCCAAAAAGAGCGCCTAATACAGCTGCTGTTTTCCAAATGCTTGTACTCCATGTAGCGGCATTTGGATATATTTTTTTAGGAACAATTAAGGCTATTAAAGAAAAAATAGTGGGTCCGAAAAAGGCACGTAAAAAACCACCAAAAAAAACAAGCGCATAAACAGAATATAAAATAGCATTTGTTGACCAATTATCAACAACGCCATCAGTGGTTAATAAAAACAAGCCTAAACTAATAAAAGAAAAGGCGGCTATACAAATTGCTAATAGATTTCGTTTTTCTTTTTGATCTACAATATGACCTGCAAATGGCGCCATAAAAAATGCTGGAATAAATTCACAGGCTCCTATTAAAGCCAAATTCCATGGGTTTTTTGTTAAACTATAAACCTCCCATTCAATAACAATAAATTGCATAGACCATCCAAAAACTAAAAATAATCGCAACAATAAAAAAATGTTGAATTCTTTAATTCGTAATGCTGCGTAGGGATCTGTTTTTGCCATAATTTATTCCTTAATATCTCGCAATTTCAATTGAAGCGATACATTTCCTTGCCATTCATTTTTATCAATAGAATACACAGCACTAAATGGTTTTTTTTCAGAAATAATGTCAAACTTATCTCCCATACTAAAACCAATACATACTATCTTAGTAGAAGCTTCTGCTTGGGTAACCGTTAATCTTAAATGAGTTTTATCTTCGCCAACACATTTTCCATAACCCGTATCAATTAAATTTTCAGTCATAAAAACAGGCGTCATATTACTAGGACCAAAAGGAGCAAATTGTTTTAAAATTCTATAAAACTTGGGCGTAATATCATCCAATTCAATTAGAGTGTCTATCTTAATTTCTGGAGTTAATAAATTTCTATCAATAGTTTTAGAAACCTCATCTTCAAAAGCCTGTTTAAAAGCTTCATAATTTTCTTCTTTCAGCGTTAAACCCGCTGCATATTTATGCCCTCCAAATTGCTCAATGTGTTCGCTACAAGCTTCCAAAGCATTGTAAACATCAAAACCTTTTACCGAGCGTGCCGAGGCAGCTAACTTATCGCCACTTCTTGTAAAAACCAAAGTGGGTCTGTAATAGGTTTCGATTAATCTAGAAGCCACAATACCAATAACACCTTTATGCCAATCTTCATGGTAAACAACAGTAGTAAGGCGGTTCTGTTCTTTTTGCTCTTCAATTTGCTTAAGAGCTTCTTTTGTAATTTCTTTATCAATTTCACGTCTATCAAGATTATATTCATTAATCTCAGCAGCATACTTCGTTGCTAAATCTTCTTCTTCTTCAACTAATAAAGTCACTGCATAATTACCATGCTTCATACGTCCAGCCGCATTAATACGAGGTGCTACTATAAAAACAACATCAGTAATAGTCAGTTCTGTTTTTTCTACTTGAGTTAAAATAGCTTTAATTCCCGGTCTAGGCTTTGTGTTTATCACCATTAAACCAAAATAAGCCAAAACTCTATTTTCGCCATCAATAGGAACAATATCGGCGCCTATTGCAGTAGCTACTAAATCTAAATATTCGCTTAAATCTTCGGCTGTTTTTCCTTCTTTTGAAGCTAATGCTTGAATTAACTTAAAACCAACACCACAACCACATAACTCTTTATACGGGTAATTACAATCGTCTTGTTTAGGGTCTAAAACAGCAACGGCATCTGGAACTTCTATTCCTGGTCTATGATGATCGCAAATAATAAAATCGATCCCTAATGTTTTAGCATGCGCTACTTTTTCGACAGCTTTTATACCACAATCTAAAGTTATTATTAATGAAAAACCATTTTCTTCAGCAAAATTAATTCCCTTATATGAAACGCCATAACCCTCATCATATCTATTAGGAATATAGGTGTAAACTAAATTGTGTTTTGTTTTTAAATACGACGACATTAGGGCTACCGATGTGGTGCCATCAACATCATAATCGCCATAAACCAAAATATTTTCTTTATTGGCAATCGCTTTTTCAATACGAGCCACGGCCTTATCCATATCTTTCATTAAGAACGGATCGTGTAAATCTTCAAAACTAGGTCTAAAAAACCGTTTCGCATCTTCATAGCTTTCAATACCTCGCTGCAATAATAGGGTTGCAGTAACGTCATCTACCTGAAGTGCTTCTTTTAAAGCCTTAAGTTTTTTTAATTCTGGTTTTGGTTTTAGCGTCCAACGCATTGAGAGAGGAAAGGTTTTTAATAAAAATTCAACGGATTTTATTATCGTTTATTTCTTATGAAAATAAGTTTCTATGGTTAATTCTGAAAACTGACGAAACATTTCCATAACACCACAATATTTTTCTACAGATAAATCAACAGCTTTTTGAAGCTTTTTTTCATTTAAATCATTTCCGTAAAAGTGAAAACTCATCGTTACTTTATCGTAATGCTTTGGATGCTCTTCTGTTAAATTAGCATCAATATCAATTTTAAAATCTTCAACCTCTAGCTTCATTTTTTTTATTAACGAGGCTACATCTAAGCCCGAACAACCAGCTAATCCAGAAAGCATTAATGCTTTTGGACGATAGCCTTCGCCTTTACCTCCATTTTCTTCTCCAGCATCTATAAATAAATTATGCCCCGACGGATTTGTACTTTCAAACTTCATGGCTCCTAACCACTTAGTACTAATTTGAACTGCCATTTTTAAAAATATTTTGTTACTTGTAATTTCAAAAATACTACTAAAAATATAAAATATGCCTTTAGTAACACCTTTATCTGCCAATCATGATTTGGAAACCAAAAACCTTGCCGAATTTTTTAACGAAACCCTAGGGTTTTGTCCGAACTCGGTTTTAACCATGCAACACAGACCAGCAATTAGTAAAGCCTTTATTAATTTAAATAAAGCGGTGATGACCAACGAAGGCAAAGTAACCTCAGCATTAAAACGTATGATTGCTTGGGTATCTAGTAATGCAACAGGTTGTAGATATTGTCAAGCACATGCTATTCGTGCTGCAGAACGCTATGGCGCAGAACAAGAACAGCTAGATAACATTTGGGAATACAGAACACATCCTGCATTTAACGAAGCCGAACGTGTTGCTTTAGATTTTAGTTTAGCAGCATCTCAAATACCAAATAGGGTTGATGAAAACATAAAAAAGCGTTTGTATGAACATTGGGATGAAGGTGAGATTGTAGAAATGCTAGGTGTTATTTCTTTATTTGGATATTTAAATAGATGGAATGATAGCATGGGAACTTCTATTGAAGATGGAGCTATTGAAAGTGGTGAACAGTATTTAGATAAACATGGTTGGGAGAAGGGGAAACATATTTAATTCCTGCTCAAGCAGGAATCTCATGATTTATAATTAATCCACGAATACTATTATAGTTTTATAAATGAATATAGAGATTCTATTAGCTCTTTTAGTTCAATATTTTCTTCTATAAAATCTTCATATTTATAATCACAGTTAATCACAAAATTTGAAAGCTTCATTTTATAATCATTCATTAAAGTTCCTGACGGCGCTTTAAATGATTTTAAATTTTCCGAAGTTAAACCATTATCAATTAATAATTTCTCATAAAAATTTCCTAATCCAATATTTTTGTAATCTTCTCTTGTAAAATCTATTAACTTAATTTTTTCAAGATTGTAATCTCCTTTAACCAATTCTAAAACAAATTCTTTAATTATCCTTTTAGGTAATAAGTTTTCTATTTCTCTAGAAACAGTATTCTTATAACAGAAATTAGCCTTTTCATCAGATAAGTTTTCTAAAGTTTTTCTTCTTTTACCTTTTGCTGACTCATCATCCGCACCATCATTATCTGCTAAAAGAAATATTTTATTTGATAATGCAAAAGAGTTGATTTTACTTCTTACTTGATCTTCATTAAAATCAATTGTATCACCAAAAAGATAATGCTCAATTAAATTACCTCCATATTCAAAAAAAGCAAAATCTATATCTTCTTTAAAAGGCTGTTCTTCTTTTGAATCAAGATACAATTTCAACAATTTAGAAATATATTTTCTATCTGTTGGTCCCTCTACCCAAATTGAAGTATTTGCTAAAAAAACAGAAGAAGTATTAACTCCAAGCACATCTAACGTCTCCTTATCTGGCTTAACATTTGTTTTGATACTAAACTTATTTGCGTCTGATTTCTTAAATTGGAATATGGAGATTTGATCGCTATTGAGTGTTATGTCTAAAAAATGATTAGAATGAGTTGTGAAAAAATACTTTAAGTTTTTGGTTTTTAAATATTCATCATTTAATAAAGTTTCAATAAATATTCTTTGTAGACCAGGATGTAAATTCATTTCAGGTTCTTCTATAAAAAACCAATCATTATTATTTGCCGTAAAAATGGGAAATAATAAAATTATTAATGCTTGAATACCATCCCCTATATCAAATATAGGATGTTCTACTTCATCAATTGAACATAATAACTGTTTAGTTTCTGAATTTGACGTTATAACTACTCTTTTTTTATTAAAAAAATGATTTGATAAAAACTCTTCAAATTTTTCGACTTTATCTCTATTTTTCGAAACAGATGTTTTCAACTTCATTACCTCTTTGTATAGTTCAAGCCCAGTAAAAACATTTTTATCAATCCCATAATTTTTTTTTATGGTTTCTTTTATATTTCCATTTTGTAAATGATCATTCTCTTGTATTGTTCTTAAAATTGGAATATAGTTTTTAGTGTTACTCCTACTTTTTCTAATGAAGTCTAGATTTCTTATAAGTTCTTGAACTTTAGTCAAATGTTCAATTTGAAATCTCAAAGACTCTTTTTTTGTACCAACAGCATTAATATATTTACTCTTTGCAAGAATCATATTTTTTTTAAACTCTTCAAAATATATTTGATAATTTTGATAGTTTTCTATTAAATTAAAATATGGATTATCATTTTGAATAGAATTAAACGTTTTACTTATAAATCCTCTTTCTGAATTAACCACTTTGTTAATTGCTAAAGGATAATCTTCCTGATAATCTTTAAATTGTTCTTGCAAGCTAATATTTGAGTTTGAAAGAAATATAAAATTAAATTCAGACTTAATTAAGCCTCTTAAAAACCTACTCTTTCCACTATTGTTAGCTCCTACAAAAAGATTAACCTTCTTAAACTCACCTATATTTCTACTCCTCGTTTTATGAGTTCCCCAATCATAAAGCCAATTAGAATTGTTTTCAATCAATTCGCTTGGGGAATTTTCTAGATTATTCTCTAAGAAATGAAAATACATTTATTTGTTTTTAGTTAATGCTAATTTATAGTTTTTGGAAAGAAAAATCCTCTAAAAAATAATTTTATTATCTTCCTTAATTATCGAAAGACCTATTTCTAGAAAAAAGATATAGTAGTAGTAAAAATTTAAACAAGACTAATTAATACTTAATGGCTCTCCCTCAAAAATCACTCCGTCAAACCCTGTATTCATAAAGTTTCTAATGTTTTGATGTCCATTTCCGTTTGGATCTTGTAAAACCTCATCAAAATAGTATTGCCCAAAACACGCTAAAGTTTCTTCTTTAGTAAAACCTTGCAATTTTGCAAAAGCAAACAACTTACAAGAACCTGAGTTTTGTCCAGCTTCGTTTTGTAACTCACCATTTTTAAACGCTGTTGGCGTAAAATTGTAATTAGCTTCAATAACAGCCATAGTTTCTGAAAACTCAATAGCTTTTGGTGTGTTTTTTAATTTATTTATATATGCTTCTAACTTCATTTTTGTTTTTTTAAATGCCCATTATTGGCTTTTCCTCCTACTACAATTACTATTTCTCCTTTTGGTAGTTTATTTGTATAATACTCTAAAACTTCTTTGGCTGTGCCTCTAATAGTTTCTTCGTATAATTTTGTTAATTCTCTCGATACAGATACTTGCCTATCTTCTCCAAAATACTCGCAAAAGTGTCCGAGTGTTTTTATGAGTTTATGCGGGCTTTCATAAAAAATAATAGTTCTAGTTTCTTCGGCAAGTAATAATAATCGGGTTTGTCGCCCTTTTTTAACAGGTAAAAAACCTTCGAACACAAACTTATCGTTTGGTAAACCCGAGTTTACTAACGCAGGTACAAAGGCTGTTGCTCCAGGAAGACAATCAACTTCTATATTGTGTTCTATACATGCTCTAGTTAATAAAAACCCAGGGTCTGAAATTGCTGGTGTTCCTGCATCACTAATAAGTGCAACGGTTGTTCCTGCTTTTATTTTCTGTATCACATTTTCAACCGTTTTATGCTCGTTATGCATATGGTGCGATTGCATGTGTGTAGAAATCTCGTAATATTTTAACAACTTCCCCGAAGTACGTGTGTCTTCAGCTAAAATTAAATCGACATCTTTTAAAACTTCAATAGCTCTAAAGGTGATATCTTTTAAATTTCCTATGGGTGTGGGTACAATATAAAGTTTACTCATTATTCAAACTTGGCTTCTATAATACTCATAAAACGTGCTTCAAACTCTTCTTTAGTAGCCCAATTATTATAATCTAATTTCACAATATTTTGTATAAAATGCGTAGCTTCATCTAACGAACTAAGAGTATTTAATTGCGATAAAACACGCTCATAATCTTCACTTTTACCATCAAATAAATGCTTTATAAAAGCAATTTTATCGTTGAGTCCAATATGCAATCCACCTCTATTTAGTTTATCGTTAAGAGATTTTTTTTCTTTTGAAACCCCATTTAAAGATTTTGAAACAGGCTCAAAAACAGGCATATCCTTAAAACCTTCTGTAATATCTTCTAGATCGGTTTTTTTAATTTCTGGTTTTGGTATGGCTTCTTCAAAAACAGTATCAATGCCTTCTACTTCTTCTGGCATATGCGCTACCATATCTTTAATGGTTTTTATACCATGCTCCATAATATCGTCATGTTCAGCATCATCTAAATTAATATAAACTTTATCATCAACTTCAATATTATCACTTATTTTATTATTAAAAGCCTGATCTAACATACCAAAAAATGAAGAATCACTACCAATAGTTGGTATATCGCCTTCAAAATTTTCATGCGCAAACTTTAAAACCGATAACTTTTCAAAAAGTTCAGCAACCTCAGTATGCATTTTTATAACATCTTCTTTTCCTTTTAACTTAAGAATTCTGTGGGCTATACTAACTAATTCAGACTCTAGCTTCTTCTTCATTATTTATAAAATTTAAAATTAATGCTAATTAGGCTTTTGATTTTTAATAAATTTGCGTCACCTTTATACAAACGAATAATCGCTTTGTTTTAGTGCTAAAATTACAAAATGTTTCTTGAAAATACAGTAAATCATAAAGAACAATTTGGATGGATTGAAGTTATCTGTGGCTCCATGTTTTCTGGAAAAACAGAAGAATTAATCCGCAGGCTTAAACGCGCCCAATTTGCAAGACAAAAAGTAGAAATTTTTAAGCCTACTATTGATGTGCGTTATAACGAAGAGATGGTGGTTTCTCATGATGAGAACGAAATTAGATCTACCCCCGTGCCTGCGGCTGCCAATATTCCTATTTTAGCTGATGGTTGTGATGTAATTGGTATTGATGAAGCTCAGTTTTTTGATGACGAGATTGTACGAGTTTGTAATGATTTAGCCAACAAAGGCATTCGTGTTATTGTTGCTGGGTTAGATATGGACTTTAAAGGCAATCCGTTTGGCCCTATGCCAAATCTTATGGCAACGGCCGATTATGTTACTAAAGTACATGCTGTTTGTACACGTACCGGAAATTTAGCCCAATACAGTTACCGAAAATCTAAAAGCGACAATTTGGTACTTTTAGGTGAAGTTGACGAGTATGAGCCATTAAGTAGAGCTGCTTACTATAAAGCAACTATGCGAGATAAAGTGCGCAACATGAATGTAGAAGATGCCGAAGAAATACCGTCTAAAAACAAAGACAAAAATGAGTAAAGCACAAGAAACTGTGCTTGAAATTGACTTAAAAGCACTTCGGCATAATTTTGAATATCTTAAATCTACACTACAAAAAGACACCAAATTTTTAGCTGTAGTTAAAGCCTTTGCTTACGGCAGTGATGCTAACGAAATAGCAAAATATTTACAAGATTTAGGTGCCGACTATTTTGCAGTAGCTTATACAAACGAAGGCGTTGCATTACGTAATGCTGGCATAACCAAACCTATTTTAGTTTTACATCCGCAAGCTATAAATTTTAAAACTTTAATTGATAATTGTTTAGAACCTAGTATTTTTAATGCTAAAATATTAAAAGAATTTATTAGCGTTGCTTCTAATAAAAAACAAACAGGATATCCTATTCACATCAAGTTTAATACGGGTTTAAACCGATTAGGGTTTTGTCACAGCGACATCAATTTTATTCAAAATACACTAGACGAAACCAAAACAGTAAAAGTTAAATCGATATTTTCTCATTTAGCAGCAAGTGAAGATTTGAATGAAAAAGAATTTACCTTAAATCAAATTGAAAGCTTTAAAACGATTGCTGAAAAATTCACAAAAGCAATTGGCTACATACCGCTGCTTCATATTTGCAACACATCTGGAATTTTAAACTTTCCAGAAGCTCATTTAAACATGGTAAGAAGTGGTATTGGTTTGTATGGTTTTGGAAATTCTGAAAAAGAAAACAAGCACCTAAAACCCATAGCCTCTTTAAAAACGGTTATTTCTCAAATTCATACTATTGAAAAAGGGGAATCTGTTGGTTATAATAGAGCTTATAAAAGTGATATTATTCAAAAAACGGCAACACTACCTATTGGTCATGCCGATGGTATTGGTAGAATTTACGGAAATGGAAATGGGTTTGTTACCATAAACGGACAGCATGCTCCTATTATTGGAAATGTTTGTATGGATATGATTATGGTTAACATTACAAACATTGATTGTAATGAAGGTGATGAAGTCATTATTTTTGATGCAAACTCTACTGCTGAAACTTTAGCCGAATCTGCAAATACCATTTCTTACGAGCTTATTACCTCTATTTCTCAGCGTGTAAAACGTTCATTTTTAAAATAAGCATTTTAACAAATGTTAATTGTTTTATCTTTTTTAACTATTTTAGTGCCTCACTAACCAATAATTTATAATTATGCTTAAAGAATTTAAAGAATTTGCAATGAAGGGCAACCTTGTAGATATTGCAGTAGGTTTTGTAATGGGTGCAGCTTTTAAAGAAGTTGTAACTGCTTTTACAGGAGGTATTGTTTCTCCATTAATTGGATTAATATTCAATGCAGATTTCAAAGATTTAAAATATGTAGTTAAAGAAGGTGTGGCTAATGCCGAAGGTGTATTAGAAGGAGAAGTTTCTGTACTTTGGGGAGCTTTCTTAACGAATGTTATCGACTTTATTATTGTTGCCTTTGTTATGTTCTTAATTGTAAAAGGTGTTAATAATATGAAGAAAAAAGAAGAACCAGTACCAGCTGCTCCTGCAGGACCATCACAAGAAGATTTACTTGCAGAAATAAGAGATTTACTTAAAAAGTAACAAGTTGTTAAATAAATAACACTGTGTTATTTGTTGTTAAAAAGCCCTCTGTTTCAGAAAATAGAGGGCTTTTTGTTCGTTTAAAAATGTAATTAATGCCTAATTTTGCCAAAAATTTAAATTATTCTTGATATGAAAGTAGCTGTAGTTGGCGCCACTGGAATGGTGGGTGAAGTAATGCTAAAAGTTCTTGCAGAACGTAATTTTCCAGTAACTGAATTGTTATTGGTAGCATCTGAACGCTCTGTTGGAAAAAAATTAACATATAAAAACGAAGAATATACCGTAATTGGTTTAGCTGATGCTGTTGCTGCAAAACCACAAATTGCTATATTTTCTGCAGGTGGAGACACCTCTTTAGAATGGGCTCCTAAATTTGCTGAAGCTGGTACTACAGTGGTTGATAATTCTTCTGCTTGGAGAATGGATCCTACTAAAAAATTAGTTGTTCCAGAAATTAATGCACACGAATTAACTAAAGACGATAAAATTATAGCAAACCCAAACTGTTCAACTATACAAATGGTTTTAGCTTTATCTGAACTTCATAAAAAATACCAAATGAAACGTATTGTCGTTTCTACTTACCAATCGGTTTCTGGTACAGGTGTTAAAGCTGTAAAACAATTAGAAAACGAAATTGCAGGTATAGAAGGAGAAATGGCATACCCTTATCCAATTGGTAGAAATGCATTACCACATTGTGATGTGTTTTTAGAAAACGGATACACTAAAGAAGAAATGAAATTGGCTAGAGAGCCACAAAAAATATTTAACGATAAAACATTTTCTGTAACTGCTACAGCTGTTCGTATTCCTACAGCTGGTGGACATTCAGAATCTGTAAATGTTCAATTTGAAAATGATTTTGACTTAGCTGAAGTTAAGCAAATTATTAGCGATACTCCAGGTGTTATTTTACAAGATAATACAGCTACAAACACGTATCCAATGCCAATTTTTGCACATGATAAAGATGAAGTTTTTGTAGGACGTTTGCGTAGAGATGAAACTCAACCAAATACATTAAACATGTGGATTGTTGCCGATAATTTACGTAAAGGCGCAGCAACTAACACCATTCAAATTGCTGAATATTTAATTGAAAACAACTTAGTATAAAACATTAATACTTTATCAACTAAACTAAACGCTAAAGCTTCTGTATTTTTTACAGGAGCTTTTTTTTAATCCTGTTTGATAAAATATATAGTATCCTTTGATGATGCTTTTTTTAAGATAGTCTGAAAGATATACTCGCACACCCACTTTTCACCTTCTAAATTTATTAAATCTAAAGTATCTTCTGGAGTGTGATATTGAGGATGTCCACCCGTATGCATTCCTAAAACTGAAATTCCTTTTTTATAAAAAGATACATGATCTGAACCTCCAACAGAACCAGCATGTACCACTGGATTTAAATCTAAAGATTTGCCTAAATAGTTCATAAAATCTACACCATCAGGAAATGTACCAGCGCCTCCCATATAAACTTGTTTCTCTGCATTTAATCTTCCAACCATATCCATATTTATCATAAGTTTAATTTGAGAAAGTGGAATTATTGGGTGCTCAACAAAATACTTGCTTCCTAACAATCCTTGTTCTTCAGCTCCAAAAGCAATAAACAAAACACTACGTTTTAATTGTTCTTTTTGAGATGCTAATTTCTCAGCAATTTCTAATAAAGCAGAAGTTCCACTAGCATTATCATCTGCACCATGATAAACAACACCTCGTTTATCAGATTTTGCAGAAGGTCCGCCCAATCCTAAATGATCATAATGAGCTCCTAAAACAATATATTCATTTTTTAAATCAGGATCATTCCCTTCAATAAAACCAATAACATTACATGTTTTTACAACAGGCTTTTTCTCAACACCTTTTTCAACACGCAATGCTGCTTTAAAAAACTGTTTATAGCCTTTTTTTAAAGCCTTTATTTCTGTTTTTTTAAACTCCTTTTTTATATAATTAGCAATTCTTTTATTTTGTTTTCCACCAGATGGTCTTCCTCCATTCTCATCAGATGTTAAAAATTGAATATGACTCTTTATTTCATTTTCTGTTATTTCTGCTTGCGCAATCATTTTAACACAAAAAACATTAAATATTAAAAACAAAAAAAGGTGTTTCATTACTTAGGTGAATTTAAAAACCCAAATATATACATTTCAAGACTCTATTCTTTATAGAAATATTAAAGATAAAATAACAATAGTTTTATGTATTTTTGAAAATACTTGTTTTAAAACTACATCTTAAACATTTTCCCTTTTGAATTACCCCAAAACAAAAACTGTAAACACAATCGACACCTACTTTAATCAAAAAGTAAAAGATCCTTTTAGGTGGTTAGAAGATGATAGAAGTATTGAAACAGAAGCATGGGTAAAAGCTCAAAACGCAACTACGTATAACTATTTAGAAAATATTCCATACAGAAATAAACTAAAAAAACGCTTAACTAGTTTATGGAACTACGAAAAAATTGGAGCCCCTTTTACAGAAGGTGATTATACTTATTTTTCAAAAAATGACGGCTTACAAAATCAAGATATCATTTATAGAAAAAAAGAAGATGACAAAGAAACCATGTTTTTAGACCCCAATACGTTTTCAAAAGATGGCACTATTTCTTTAGATACTTTAAGCTTTTCTGAAGATGGCAAGATATTAGCTTACTCCATTTCTGAAGGCGGAAGCGATTGGAGAAAAATTATCATTATAAATACAGATACCAAAGAAAAGATTGAAGACGCTTTAATCAACGTAAAATTTAGCGCTATATCTTGGTACAAAAACGAAGGCTTTTATTATTCAAGCTATGATAAACCTGAGGGGAGTGAATTATCTGCAAAAACAGATCAGCATAAAATATACTACCACAAACTAGGAACAACTCAAAAAGAAGACACCCTAATTTTTGGAGGCATACCAAAAGAAAAACATCGCTATATCTATGCAACTGTTACCGAAGACAACAAGTATTTAGTTTTAACTCCGAGAACATCAACATCGGGTAACAAATTATATATTAAAGATTTATCGGTTCCTAATAGTAAACTCATTACTGTATTAAATCATACTGATAGCGACAGTTATATTATAGATAATAAAGGCAGTAAATTATATATTGTTACGAACCTTAATGCACCTAACAAGAAAATTATTTCGGTTGATGCATCAAACCCTACACCTGAAAACTGGATAGATCTTATTCCTGAAGCAGAACATGTTTTAAACGCAACAAAAGGCAGTGGGTTCTTCTTTGCAAATTACATGGTTGATGCCATTTCTAAAATAAAACAATATGATTACAATGGTAACTTAATAAGAGATATTGAATTACCAGGGTTAGGAACAGTTTCTGGTTTTTCAGGTAAAAAAGACACTAAAACATTATACTATAGCTTTACAAATTACAATACACCATCAAGTATTTATGCCTTAAACCCTAAAACAGAAGAAACCACTTTACATTGGAAGCCTGAAATAGATTTTAATAGCGATCTTTATGAAAGTCATCAAGTTTTTTACAAGTCTAAAGATGGCACAAAAATCCCGATGATTATAACTCACAAAAAAGGAATAAAATTAAACGGAGAAAACCCAACCATTCTATATGGTTATGGCGGATTCAACATTAGCTTAACACCCGCTTTTAGCATTACCAATACTATTTGGATGGAGCAAGGAGGCGTTTTGGCTATTCCCAACTTACGAGGTGGTGGCGAGTATGGCAAGGCATGGCATGAAGCAGGTATTCAACTAAAAAAACAAAATGTTTTTGATGATTTTATCGCTGCAGCGGAATACTTAATAGCTAACAATTATACATCTTCTAAATATTTAGCATTACGAGGTGGATCTAACGGAGGTTTATTAGTAGGTGCTGTAATGACACAACGCCCAGAATTAGCAAAAGTAGCATTGCCTGCAGTTGGTGTTTTAGATATGCTACGCTATCACACCTTTACAGCTGGTGCAGGTTGGGCTTACGATTACGGAACAGCAGAACAGAGTGAAGCCATGTTTGAATATATAAAAGGATATTCGCCTGTTCATAATGTAAAAGAAGGTGTTGAATATCCAGCAACACTAATTACTACAGGCGATCATGACGATAGAGTTGTACCAGCCCATAGTTTTAAATTTGCTGCCCAATTACAAAGTAAACAAATAGGTAAAAACCCTACTTTAATACGTATTGAAACCGATGCTGGTCACGGAGCAGGAACTCCGGTTAGTAAAATTATAGACCAATATGCCGATATTTTTGGGTTTACACTTTACAATATGGGTTTTCAAGAATTACCAAATGAATAGTAATTTCTTTTGTGCTATTTTTGCTTTTAGAATTTCCGTATGTTACAAGTAAAAAATCTATCCTTTAGTTATAAAAACCAACCTGTTTTAAGTAACATTAATTTTTCTGTTAAAACAGGAGAACATTTTTCTATTATAGGAGAAAGCGGCTCCGGAAAAAGCACGCTTTTAAAACTTCTCTATGGTACTTACGATTTAAATGAAGGCAACATTTACTGGAAAAACCATGAAGTTTTAGGTCCAAAACATAATTTAATTATTGGTCCAGAATACATGAAGTATGTAGCGCAAGAATTCGATTTGATGCCATTTATTACGGTTGCGGAAAATATTGGCGCCTTTCTTTCTAACTTTTACCCTGAAGAAAAACAAGCACGCATCAAAGAACTTCTTAAAGTAGTTGAACTTAATGATGTTGCCAATACTAAAGTTAAATATTTAAGTGGCGGACAAAAACAACGTGTTGCCATTGCGAGAGCCATTGCTAAACAGCCAGAAATCCTTTTACTAGACGAACCTTTTAGTCATATTGATAATTTTAAAAAACAATCGTTACGCAGAAGCTTGTTTAAATTTTTAAAAGAAGAAAACATTACATGTATTGTTGCTACACACGATAAAGATGATGTCTTATCTTTTTCAGATAACATGATTGTTTTACACGAGGCTAAAATTATGGCAAAAGGCACTCCTGAAAATTTATACAACAATCCAAAAGACAAATTAATCGCTTCCTTTTTTGGAGAATTTAATGAGATTAACAACCGTATTGTGTACGCACATCAAATAAGAATAGTTGAAAAATCGAACTTAAAAGCTGTAGTTAAACAATCTTATTTTAAAGGAAATTATTATTTAATTGAAGCTGAAATAGGTCATGATATTGTGTTTTTTGAGCATGATGAAAAATTAAAAAACAATCAAATTGTTAATCTGAAAATAGATTTATAAAATTTCTCGCTCAGCATACTCCAACCCATTTGGTAATGGAATGGAAGAAAATTCTAAATGCAATACGCGTCTTCTCCTTTGCACTTCTGCCTTTGATGAAGCATGTAGCAATAATGGTTTTATTAACTGAACACCACCAGAAGCCACCTCACTTACAAAAGGAATAGAATTCGTGGTTATAAGCTTAATTTCTTCATCAATTAAGCGTTTGTTATGCGAACCAGGAATTACTTTTAAAGCACCATTTTTCACAGTCGTATCATCCAAATGAATGCGCATAGAAAACGTGTTTTTTGAAATTTCTTCAGGTGGACACACACTTATCACACCTTTTTTATTTGTCCACGAACTAAAACCTTCCGTTTCTATTTTTTCAGAAACATTTATTGGCACATCTTGATGCCAAGTCACATACCAATTATCTTTTGGAGATTTATCAAAATAAATAGCTTTTGTTAAAAAAACATCTCTATCAATAGATTTTATGAGCTTTTTAAAATTTTTGTTAAACAAAATATCCTTAAGTTCAGGCATTTTATTCAATACTTCTCGCATACCAAAAGCCTGCTCGTTATTGTTTTTAATATAATTATCTAATCTAGCTTTTAGCTTCCTAATATCACGCTTCGTGTATACATGGTTTAAAATCCCAAAACCTTTATACTCTAATCGTTTTGCAATGGTTCGTAAATTTTTGTCGTTAATTTCTGTTTCATAAGCGTCAACAGCATCATATAAACGCTCTTTTATATTTCGTTTCAAACGCTCTGGTGCAATTACTTTAACACCTTCACCTAGCCCTAAAATTTCTTTTTCTAATTCAAAATTAAGCTGAACATTTAAAGAAATTGTCACACCATAATTATCACGACTTACCTCTTTTTGTGAATGATGAAAAGGCTTTGTTAATATATAAGGTGCTTGTTTGTGGTTTACATAAAGTAAAACCGTTTCAGGTTCCAAATTCGGACTTACTGAAACACCTATAGCGTGCTTATAAAAGTCTTCTGAATTAAAATTTAAATCGGTTACAAATGCTTTCGAACTTTTTTTAATTGAAATAATTCGGTCTAAAGCCAAATTCATAATGCCTTCATTTTTTCGACGCCTTCCTACTATAAACCATCTATTTCTAAACTCTTTTAGTAAATAAGGATAAAAGACAAAAGAACTTTCTTGCCGCGCTTTAAAAGATTGATATGTAATTTCAATAGCTTGTTTTTTAAGTATAAATTGATAAAGCCTATCTAAAAACCTCAACCCTTTTAAGTTCTCATTTTTTTCAAAATCTATAAGTGATTTTTCTTGTGTTTTTTGAGTATAAACATGGTCTTCAAGTTTTTGAACCATACTCCCTAATTCTTCAAAATGAGAAAAGCCTTGAAACTGTTTTAAAAATGATACAGCTTCCGATAATTTACTTAAATCCTGATTAGAAATTGGACTGTTGGTAATGCTGTAACTTTCATCTTCATATTTATAATATTTTCTATCATAAACAACAATGGGCGCATTATAACCTAATTTATCACTTCGCATCATTTGTAAATCTAATTGTACGGTGCGTTTACTAACATCTATATTCTTCCCTTCATATTCATAAAGTGCATCAGATACTGCTTCAATTAAGTCATTTAAAGTCCATTGTCTAAAATTATTTTGAAGACATTTATCTATCGTTTTGTATCTAATTAATGCGTTTTTATTGACTGCCATTTTCTGAAATATTTCTTCTAAATTAGAAGAAAATATTTACTACGCAAAAACATTGCGTATACAAACTAATACTTTGTATCAAATATTAAAACAATGGAAGCTTTAAAATTAAAAATATTTGATGTCTTGACTGAAAAAATAGCTGTTTCAGAATTTGAAAACTGGCTGTATAATTCAGAGGAATTTATGAATCAATTAAATTCAAATTCGTTTTATTTTGATGTCATTTCAATTAACTACAAAACTACATGTTGGTCTAAAAACTTAAATAAGTTAGCAATAGAAAACTATGATGAAGATTTTATCATTTTATATGAAATTGAAAAGAGTTGTTTAGAAATAATAGATTCTAAAAGAGCAAATGAAGTATATGAAATTTTATCAAAATTAATTTACAACTTCGACTACGATACTGATTATAATATTTTATGGAAATTTTATGGTATTTATGAGTATTTCGAGTCATTTGAAGGAAGTATGTTCAATAAAAATAAATTACTAAATGAAGCGAAATTTTACACAAAACAAGTCATTGAATTAACTCAAAATTGCATAAACTTTGAAGAAACAAATAAGGCATTAATTAAAGACTTAAAACCCTATAAAATTATCCAAAAAATGAAAAATCAAGCATTTAAAAACAAATTTCTTGCTTTTTTCAAAAAAATATAATACTTCGTATTATGGGTGCAATTTTTCAGAAAAAGAAAAAATAAATTTTGAAAAGTCAAAAATAAAGTTAAATCTTTGCAACGCATTTCAACCAAAACAGATGTTGAATTAAAAATTAGAAACTATGAGTTTATTTATAACATATCTAAATGATCCAAAAGGAATACCGCCTTTTGTGATGCTTCGTGATTATCGTTAGATAAACTTTTCAAATTTATAAATGAAAAATCCGAAGCAATTTAAAACTGTTTCGGATTTTTTGTTTTCTACCGTTAACCATTCTGGTTAAAACATTCCCGAAATAGTAAAAATTTCAAGCTGAATTACATTTAGCACGCGAATAACGTGTACCTAAATGTGCTTCAAAATAACATTAAAAATGAAAACTAAAATAATACAAATAACCTCTGGTCGAGGGCCAGCAGAATGTTGTTGGGTTGTTGCTCAAGTTCTAAAACATTTTTTAGAAGCTACAAAACACCATGGTATTGCTTATAAAATATTGCAAAGAGAAAAAGGCATTGAAAACATGACATTACAATCTGTTACTATTCAATTACAAGCAAAAACTCTGGATCAATTTTTAAGTCAATGGATTGGAACAATACAGTGGATAGGCATTTCAACCTTTAGACCACAACACAAGCGAAAAAACTGGTTTGTAGCTTTAAATGAAATTGAACAAAAACAACAATTTCAAATTCATGAAAAAGACATTGCATATCAAGCCACACGAAGTTCTGGACCTGGTGGCCAACATGTAAACAAAGTGAGTTCTGCTATTAGAGCTATTCATCTACCAACAAAAACACAAGTTTTGGTTATGGATAGTCGCTCGCAACATCAAAACAAAAAAATAGCTAAAATACGTTTACAAGAAAAAGTAAGCGAAATGCAATTGAAACTACTAAAATCGAACATTAAAAACCAATGGGCAAACCACTTAAACATAGAACGCGGCAACCCTATACAAATTTTTAAAGGTTCAAATTTTAAAAAAAGCACCATTGTAAAAACGTATAAAAAACAACGCAAAGCATTGAAAAATGATTTGCAAAACGAATTAAATTATTAAACCAATGGATACAAATTTGTCAAATAATTATGTACTTAAAGCTATAGACGCCTATCCGTATGAATTAGAAGAAACCGTAGAAAATTTAAACTACGCCTTGTCTTACGAAGCTAATAACGCTTACGCATTGTATTTAATGGGTCGTATACAAGCTGAACAATTTGGCGATTACGAAACGGCAAAACAATTTTATGCCGAATCACTAGCTAATAAAATGGATTTTCAAAAAGTATATCCTAAATACATTTTGGTATTAATATGGAATGAAGACTATATAGAAGCTCAAAAATTAATAGACTTTGCTTTTACCGTAAAAGGTTTAAACAAAGGTGAAGTTTGGTTAAAACAAGGGCAATTATTTGAAAATCGTCAAGATTATAAAAAAGCTATTAAAGCAATAAAACAAGCTAAACTATTTAGCTGTAATGATGATTTTACAAACTTTATTGATTGTGAAATGTCTAGAATTAAAAACAAAATAAAATCTAAAAAGACTAAAAAAGCCAAATGTAAAACGAAGAAAAAAAAAGAAAAATAAAAAATAATTATTACTACGCAAAAACATTGCGCAATAGAGTTAAATATTTGTAGAGTAATTAATAAGAAGTCTTTTGGAATCAGACTTTAAAAGGTAGTGCTCCGCCAGACACAGGAAGCTGGTGGAGCTTAATAAAAGTTCTTTAAATTATTAAACGGAAGCATTGAGCAATTGGTTGGCTCGCCTGACTGTAAATCAGGTCTTTATTAAGCATGTAGGTTCGAGTCCTACTGCTTCCACATCAAGCAAGTCTTGTTAAGTGTTTCAGTATAGCACTATTGTATACATCCTTGCCAATTGGCATAAGGATTTTATATCCAACTTGACTTGAAGGTTTTAAGATTATTTAACCAAAAAAATAGTCATCATCTATCGGTCGTGGGTTCGAATCCCACTTCTGCAAATGCAGAATAGTTCAGTTTGGTTAGAACAATAGATTCAATTTGTAGGTTCGAGTCCTACCAAGATCAAAGGATCTTGTGGCGAAACGGTAAACGCACTGTATTTAGGTTACAGCAATTGAAATGGACTTAAAATCCATCTTTAATCAAAGAAGGTTAACTTTTAAAATAGACCACCAAGTGCGTCACACTTTAAATGGCAAAAACAAAGTGAACTAAAACTAGCAAAGGCAATTTATTGCTTAAGCAGTCCAGAAAACACCTTGACATACACAGGTATTAAAAGTTGTTTTAGGTTTTCTTTTTAAAGATTCATTATTCAGTAAGTGATTCTGCAAATAAGCAGTTTTAAAATTGATTAATCATCTACAAAACAAGACTTAAAAACACTTAAAATCAGTTGTATGTCCGTCGTTAGAAAGATGGTTTTCTTTTGCTTTGTTTTAATAACAAATAGCCATTCTCAAAAAGAGGATTCTATTATAAATGTTTAACAGTTCTGAAGTAAGAAGTAAAAACAAAAGAACAAAAAATTAGAAATCATGAAAAGAGTAAGAATTCATGCAGGTATTGTAGGTTTAGTGTTTAAAAACGGTAATTATGCACGCGTAATTACAGAAGGAAAGCACTGGATAAACTTTAGAGAGCAAGTTATAAAATACGATTTAACTCAAACTTTCAACGCACCAAAAGCATTAGAAATCTTACTTAAAGATCAAGCTTTGGCAGACATGTTAACGGTTATAGAAGTAAAGGATAATGAGATTGTTTTAGTTTACGAAAACAAAAATTTCAAACGTGTATTAACCGCAGGTCGTTATACCTTTTGGAATAACTTGATCGATTATAAATTTGTAACTGCAGATTTGAGTAAAATCAAAATCTCGGAAGATATAAACAAAACCTTGTTTAGCAATGCACAATTACGCCCATACATTCGTGCATTTGAAGTTGCAGCTTACGAAAAAGCAGTTTTAATTATTGACGATGTGTTTGTTAAAACCCTTGAACATGGCACATACCATTTCTGGAGAAACGAGCAAACCATTAAAATCGCAAAAGCAGATATGCGTCAGTTGCAATTAGAAATCGCTGGTCAAGAATTATTAACTAAAGACAAAGCAACCGTTCGTATTAACTTTTATGCACAATATAAAGTCACAGCAATCGAAACTGCTTTAATGCGTAACAAAGAATACGAAAAGCAATTGTACATTACATTACAATTGGCATTACGCGCATTTATTGGAGCTTACTCTTTAGATGAATTGTTAGAGCAAAAGGAAACAATTGCCGAAGCCGTTTTAAAAGATGTAAAAACACAAGCCAATAAATTAGGTGTCGATGTGTTACATGCAGGCATTAGAGATGTCATTTTGCCAGGCGATATGAAAGATATCATGAACCAGGTTTTAATTGCATACAAAAAAGCGCAAGCCAATGTAGTAACAAGACGTGAAGAAACAGCCTCCACTAGAAGCTTGTTAAATACCGCGAAATTAATGGAAGACAACACCATGTTGTTCAAATTAAAAGAAATGGAATATGTTGAGAAAATAGCCGATAAAATTGGCGAGATTACAGTTGCAGGAAACGGCAACGTCATCGAACAATTAAAAGATATATTCTCTGTAAATAAGTAAGGCTATGGCGTACCCCAAACCAGAAAAAGGTTTGGGTCGCGCTTTCCGCTATATCTTTTGCAAAAAAAGCAAAAGGATGCCGCATCAATCGCTTACGCAGGCATACTTGCTTTCTATTTGCGTCATTCTAAACGTGTTTTAGAATCACATAAATATATTATTTTAAAAGAAAAAACAACTACGCAAAACTATTGCGCAATATACTATAATATTTGTAGTGTAATTAAAAAACAAGAACAATGTCAACAGAAACAAAAGTAACAGGATATACATTAAAAGCATTAGGCTTTAAACAAGGAAAATGGATGAAAGAAGCCATAAATTATATTAACGAAAACAAATTAGAAGGAGACACTATGGAAACATATTTAGAGCAATTTAAATTGCCAGATCCTATTGGTTTGCATGAAAAACCATTAGAGTTTTCTATAAATATTAAAGCAGAAAATGATGAGGAGAAGGACAATGTCTCTAAAGTAATAAACTCCATGGAAACCTTAATGAAAACGCCAACATTAGTTGCTGGAGCTATCATGCCAGATGCTTGTCCAGCAGGACCAGACGGAACCATTCCTGTTGGCGGTGTGGCAGTTGCAAAAAACGCCATTCATCCAGGTATGCATAGTGCAGATATTTGTTGCTCAGTCATGTTAACCGATTTTGGCAAAACAGACCCAAAAGACATTTTAGATGCTGCACATGCCAATACACATTTTGGTCCAGGAGGACGCGATAGAGATTCGCAATTTAGATTTCCTAAAGAATTATTAGAAGCATTTGAAGCGAACTACTTTTTAAACGATGGTAACATGCTACAAATAGCAAGATCTCATTTCGGAACACAAGGCGATGGCAATCATTTCCTGTTTGTCGGAACCTCTAAAAAAACAGGGAACACAATGATGGTTACCCATCACGGATCTAGAGGTCCTGGTGCTAAATTGTACACAAAAGGCATGAAAGTAGCAGAACGTTTTAGACGCGATTTATCGCCAGATACTAAAAAAGAAAATGCGTGGATTCCTTTTAAAACTGATGAAGGTCAAGCCTACTGGGATGCATTGCAAACTATAAGAAATTGGACAAAAGCTAATCATGAAGTCATTCATAATTCGGTAGCCGAAACCTTAGAAATTGCTATTGAAAACCGATACTGGAACGAACACAACTTCGTTTTTAAAGATAACGATTTGTTTTACCATGCCAAAGGAGCAACACCTTTAGACGCCAAGTTTATGCCAGATATTACAGGCCCTAGATTAATTCCGTTAAACATGAGCGAACCTGTTTTAATTGTTGAAGGCACAACTACTAAAACCAATTTAGGTTTTGCTCCTCATGGTGCGGGTAGAAATATTAGTAGAACGCAACATAGAAAAAGCAAAACAGGAACTATTATGCAGATTTTTAAGGAAGAAACCAGAGGTTTAGATGTTCGGTTTTTCTCAAAAGAAATTGATATTACCGAGTTACCAAGCGCCTACAAAAATGCAAAAGCCGTAAGAGCACAAATGGACGAATACGGTTTAGGTAAGGTTATTGATGAGGTTATGCCTTATGGCTGTATTATGGCTGGAGATTTTCAGAAAAATGCACCTTGGAAGATTCGAAGAGATAAGAAACGAGCAAGAAATAAAAACAGATCTTAGAAAGGGAGAAAGTGGATTGACTTTAGTTGGTCTACTTTTTTACTTTATAATACTTCCTTTACTTTAAACTCATTCTCTCTAAAAGCAATAATGTCTTCAACCACTTTACCCATCAACAATTTTCCAATGGGTGTATTAGATGAAATTGCGTAGAACACCTCATTATTTACTTTCAATTCGCCAGTACTTATAGCAATAAAATAATTTGCTTGTGTTGTATAAACCACACTTCCCAAACCAATGCATTTAGAAGTTTTAGAAATATCTACTTTAGAAAGCATTTCTTTTGTTTTCTGAATTTCGGCAAGTTGATTACCTGCTTTTTCGCGTTCTAATTGCAACATGGCGCGCCCAGTTTCATGCTTATCGCCTGCGCTACTTTTTGTTTCTGATGTGAGTGATTTTTGAATATTGTTTATCGTGTTTTGAATGATTTGAAATCGGTTATCGATAAATTCTAAACACTGATTGTATAGTTCTTCTTTTATACTCATACTTTATCTACTAAAATAGATTGCTATCTACGCAGGAATTAGTTCTGCTAATTCTTTCCCTATTAAACTCCCTATTGCAACTCCCATACCACCAAGTCGTACACCACAAAACACATGATTAGACACCTGTTTTACAATGGCTTTTTTTTGATTTCCAACACCCATGATGCCACTCCATCGATAATCTATTTCAAAAGGAGTTTCTGGCAATATAGTTGTTTTTAAAAGTGTTTCTAACTTATTTTGAATTAATGCTGTTTGATTTAACTCAGTTGTTTCCTCTCCTTTAAAATCTAAGTTTCTGCCGCCACCTAAAAGGATTCTATCGTCAATATTTCTAAAGTAATAATAGCCTTTATCTAAGTGAAATGTGCCTTTTACATGTAAATTTTTAATAGGTTTAGTTATAAGAACCTGTGATCGTGCTGGTTTTACATTTTCTAGTAAAAGCTGCGATGCAAATCCGTTGGTTGCAATACATAACTTTGAGGTTGAAAACTCAAACTGATTGGTTTTTATCTTTACAGAATTAGCAGCTTCTGAAAAATGTTCAACTTCAATATTATTTAAAATTTTAATGCCTTTTGTTTGCACTTTTAGAAGCAATGCTTCCATCATTTTTCCTGTATCTAATTGTCCTTCAAACTGATTAAAAATATACTGATCTTTTATATTTTTAAACTGAAACCTGTTGGCTTTTAAACTAAAAACGGCGTCCTTAAAAATAGGATTTAGCAACTTGTTTATGCTTTCTATTTGAGATAAACAGGTATCAAAAAGGGTAGTATCTAAATTATTAAACAATTCATAACCGCCATTATTTTGATAATTAATGGCTTCATCTCCTAAAGTTTCTCTTAATAGTTTTAAACCATTTACGCGTTTTTCTACGAGCTGAATGACTTCTTCTTCGGAATGTGATTTTAAATCGTCTAATATTTCGCTTAGACTTCCAAAACATGCAAATCCCGCATTCTTTGTACTTGCGCCTTGCGGCAATGTTCCTTTTTCTAATATGATGATTTTAGCTTTGGGAAAACGCGTTTTAAGTTGTAATGCACAATTAAGGCCTACAATACCACTGCCAACTATAGTATAATCTACATTTGTTAGCCAACTTTTTATTTCCCAATAAGAAAGATTCATCTAGCTAATTTACAGTTTTATTTTAGATGAAGTAGCTCGTGTTAAGGATTGAGCAATTGTTGGAGCTCCTCGCAGAGAGCGACTTGTGAAAGCCTGACTTTTGCCTTTTTCGGCAAAAGGAACACCCATAAAAAAACTCCGAAATTGCTTTCGGAGTTTTAATTATTTATTCTTCAATGATTTCTTTTTCTATTACAAAGTCTTCCATGAATTTAGTGGTATAATTACCAGCTAAATAATCTGGATGTTCCATAAGTTGTCTGTGGAACGGTATTGTTGTTTTTATACCCTCTATTACAAACTCGTCTAAGGCACGTTTCATTTTATTGATAGCCTCTTCTCTTGTTTGCGCTGTTGTAATTAACTTAGCAATCATAGAGTCATAATTTGGCGGAATAGAATACCCAGCATACACATGCGTATCTAATCGTACACCATGACCTCCTGGAGCGTGCAATGTTGTAATGCGTCCTGGTGATGGTCTAAAATCATTAAAAGGATCTTCTGCATTTATACGACACTCAATAGAATGTAATTTTGGGAAATAATTTTTTCCTGAAATTGGCACACCTGCAGCGACTAGAATTTGCTCGCGAATTAAATCGAAATCTATTACTTGTTCTGTTATAGGATGCTCTACTTGAATACGAGTATTCATTTCCATGAAGTAGAAATTACGATGCTTATCTACCAAAAACTCTACGGTTCCTGCGCCTTCGTACTTTATATACTCTGATGCTTTTACAGCAGCATTACCCATTTTTTCTCTAAGCTCATCTGTCATAAAAGGAGAAGGTACTTCTTCTGTTAACTTTTGATGACGACGTTGAACAGAACAATCTCTTTCTGATAAATGACAGGCTTTTCCTGTAGAATCTCCTACAATTTGAATTTCGATATGTCTAGGCTCTTCAATAAGCTTTTCCATATACATATCATCATTTCCAAAGGCTGCTTTACTTTCTTGTCTTGCAGAATCCCAAGCGTCTTTTAAATCTTCTGGTTTAAAAACACCTCGCATACCTTTTCCTCCACCACCGGCAGAAGCTTTAAGCATAACAGGGTATCCTGTTTCTACTGCTAATTTTTCGCATTCGGCAAAGTCTTTTATAACTCCATCACTACCCGGTACACATGGTACACCAGCAGCTTTCATAGTTTCTTTGGCGTTTGCTTTATCGCCCATACGATCTATCATCTCTGGAGAAGCACCAATGAATTTTATTCCGTGTTCTTCACAAATTTTTGAAAACTTAGCGTTTTCTGATAAAAATCCGTATCCTGGATGAATGGCATCTGCATTCGTAATTTCGGCAGCAGCAATAATATTAGACATTTTTAAATAAGACTCGCTACTAGCAGCAGGTCCTATACAAACAGCTTCATCGGCAAATTTTACGTGTAAGCTATCTGCATCTGCTGTAGAATATACAGCTACTGATTTAATGCCCATTTCTTTACAGGTTCTAATAACACGAAGTGCTATTTCCCCTCTATTGGCTATTAATATTTTTTTAAACATAACTTCTTGAATTAAAAATTACAAATTCCAATCGCCAAATTCCAAACATTGGATTTAGGGATTTGTATATTGGAATTTTTAATAGGTTATGATGGATCTACTAAAAATAATGGTTGATCGAATTCTACAGGAGAAGAATCATCAACTAATACTTTCACTATTTTTCCTGAAACTTCAGATTCAATTTCATTGAAAAGCTTCATAGCTTCAATAACACAAAGCACATCACCTTCGGCAATAGTTTGACCTACCTCAACAAATAAAGGTTTATCTGGAGCTGGCTTTCTGTAGAAAGTACCAATGATTGGCGATTTTATAGTAATATATTTAGAATCTTCTGTTGCTGCTGCCTCTGTGGCTGTTGCTACAGGTGCAGCTTCTGTTGCTACAGGTTGCACAGGAACTTGTGCTAATTGTGGCATTTGAGCAGCAGGAGCTTGATGTATAATAGTTGTATCAGGCTCTGACCCTGTTTTTATGGTGATTTTGATATCATCCATCTCTAATTTAACTTCACTTGCACCAGACTTGGCAACAAATTTAATTAAGTTTTGAATTTCTTTAATATCCATAATTTTGCTAATTAAATTACTTTGGTTTGTGGTTAGTTTTTAGAATTATATGCCCATTTTAAATAAATAGACCCCCAATTAAATCCGCCTCCAAAGGCTGCGAATATGACATTATCTCCTTTTTTAAGTTGCGATTCGTAATCGTTTATTAATAATGGCAAAGTAGCAGACGTAGTATTTCCATACTTTTCTATATTCATCATTACTTTTTCATCTTCTAACTCTATACGTTGCGCAGTCGCATCAATAATACGTTTATTTGCTTGATGTGCTGCAAGCCAATCTACTGTTTCTTTTGTTAAATTATTACGCTCTAAAATTTTAACTGCAGCATCGGCCATATTAAACACAGCATTTTTAAATACGGTTCTACCTTCTTGAAAAGCATATTGACCGCCTTGTTCTAAAATTTCTGCAGTTAATTTATGAGAAGAGCCTCCATAAGTAGCTTGTAAAAAATCTCTACCTGTTCCGTCACTTCTTAGGTATTCATCTTGCAACCCTAAACCTTCATCATTTGCTTCAAATAAAACAGCACCTGCACCATCACCAAAGATAATACAAGTTGCTCTATCTTTATAATTAATAATTGATGACATTTTATCGGCACCAATTAATAATACATTTTTATACCGACCAGACTCTATATAACTTGCAGCTACAGACATTCCGAATAAAAAGCTTGAACATGCCGCATCCATATCAAAAGAAAACGCATTAGTAGCACCAATTTCTGAAGCTGTGTAAGCTGCTGTTGAAGCGGCTTTCATATCTGGAGTTGCCGTAGCAACAATAACAAGTTCTATATCTTTAGGATCAAGACCTTTTTTATTAATAAGATCTTCTGCTGCTTTAATAGCTAGGAAAGAAGTTCCTTTTCCGTCGTCTTTAAGAATTCGACGTTCTTTAATTCCTGTTCTAGAGGTAATCCATTCATCATTTGTATCAACCATTGTCTCAAGGATTTGGTTGGTTAATACGTATTCTGGCACATATGCGCCTACAGCTGTAATTGCCGCTGAGATTTTACTCATAACTTTATAGTTAATTCGACCAAAAAATTATTAATATTGGACAAAAACGTTCAAAATTTTGTGAAAACTACTAAATTTTACTTTAATAGCACACAAATTATCTGTTTTTGTCTTTAGAAAAGTCATATCATAAAAAAAACGCTCATAAATGAGCGTTTTTATAATATGCGTGCATACTATTTATGCTACGTTTTCTACTGCTTCAGAGTTGTCAATTAATACTTGACCTCTGTAGTATAATTTTCCTTCATGCCAGTGTGCTCTGTGATATAAGTGAGCCTCACCTGTTGTTGGGCAAGTAGCAATCTGTGGCGCAGTTGCTTTATAATGTGTTCTTCTTTTATCTCTTCTTGTTTTCGAGATTTTTCTTTTAGGATGTGCCATTTTTTATAGTTATTTATCCGTTAATAGTTTCTTTAATGTATTCCAACGAGGATCTATATCCTCTTCTTTTTGTTTATCTTCTTTAAGCCCAGGGCTTAATTGTTCTAATTTTTCAAGTATTTCTGAATTTAATGTCCCATCTTCAATTCCAGGATGAACACGCTTAATAGGTACAGCTAGTACTATTAATTCATAAACGTATTGCTGAATATTAATTTCATAAGTCCCATGAGGGATAATAAGAATATCAATATTTTCATCATTATATTCATCACCAAAATTAACGACTAAATCAAATTCATTTTCAATGGTTTGATTATAAGGTTCGTTAGTTAAATCGCAATTAATATTAACAAATCCTGAAATTTCAAAATGTAATTCTAGTAAAGTTGCCTTTTTTTCTAAGACAAGATTTACTTTAACATCTACATTGTTAAAATCTTCATACTCAAAATATTCAAAGAACGTTTCTTTAATTTCATACTCAAACTGATGTTTCCCTACCTTTAACCCTACAAATGGAATTGTAAACTCTTTTAATGGCTTCATTCTCACATCTATTTTGAGCCTGCAAATATATAAATTTTTATTTACGCGGCATTACTTATAAACATTTTTTTGTTTATATCTTTAATCTGTCAATAATTTTAATTTTATTATGTAAAATATCTTCTACATATTAAAAAATTAAACCATTAACGATGCCTCTGTTTACGGTCGATTCTTGGTGCTTTTTTTAACGGATTTGATGTAATTTCTTCATAATCAGATCTGTTTTTAAAAATTTGAATAGCTGTATAGAGCGCTTCCTTAAATGAATTTTCATCGGCTTCACCCTTTCCTGCTATCTCGTAAGCCGTTCCATGGTCTGGTGATGTTCTAACTTTATTTAAACCGGCTGTATAATTTACACCTTGTCCGAATGACAATGTTTTAAAAGGAATGAGTCCTTGGTCGTGATATGATGCAATAATGGCATCAAAATTCTTATAATTATTAGAACCAAAAAAACTATCTGCTGCATAAGGTCCATAAACCAGTTTCCCTGAATCCTTTATTTTTTTAAGCGTAGGTCTTAACACATCATCATCTTCTGTTCCAATAACACCATTGTCTCCTGTATGTGGATTGATTCCTAAAACAGCTATTTTGGGTCTTCCTATTTTGAAATCTTTTAAAAGTGAATTATAAACCGTATTTATTTTCTTTTCAATTAATTCTGAAGTAATATGATTAGATATATCTTTTACAGGTACATGATCTGTTAGTAAACCTACTCTTAAAGTATCGGTAACCATAAACATTAAACTTTCGCCTTCTAACTCTTGTGCTAAATAATCTGTATGTCCAGGAAAATTGAAAGCTTCCGATTGAATGTTATGTTTATTAATAGGTGCTGTAACTAAAACATCTACATCGCCATTTTTTAAAGCTTGTGTAGCTGATGCCAAAGATTTTATAGCAAATTCACCGATTTTAGGATCTTCTTTTCCAAAATTAATATTTACAGGTTCTTTCCAAGCGTTAAAAACATTCACTTTTCCAGAAGCAATTTGATTAATAACATGTATGCTATGAAAATTAATTGCCGACTTAAAATGAGTTTTTAAAAAACTCATAGATTTAATAGACGCAAAAATTACTGGTGTACAGAAATCTAAAATTCTTTCATCTTGAAACGTTTTTAAAACAATTTCTCCTCCAATACCATTTAAGTCTCCAATTGATATTCCTACTATTATATTTTCTGCTTTATTCATTAAAAATGATAAGTTTTGTTCGTAATTTTGATGGTACAAATTTAACTAAATAAACAGATAATAATATGTTTACTGGAATTATTGAAAATATTGGTGTTATTTCAGACCTAAAAAAAGAACTAGATAATCTTCATATCACCATTAAAAGCCCTATAACAAGCGAATTAAAAGTTGATCAGAGCGTAGCACATAATGGTGTTTGTTTAACGGTTGTAAAAATAGTTGATGACACATACACCGTTACAGCCATTAAAGAAACATTAGACAAAACAAGCCTAGGAACCATAGAAATTAATGACAAAGTAAACTTAGAGCGCGCTATGATGCTTGGTGATAGACTTGATGGACATATTGTACAAGGTCATGTAGATCAAACTGCTATTTGTACAAATGTTGAAGAAGCAAATGGTAGCTGGGTATTTACCTTTAGTTACGATTCTAGTTTAAATAATATAACTATTGAAAAAGGCTCAATAACCATAAATGGAACAAGTTTAACGGTTGTTAACTCAAAAAAAGATAGTTTTAGTGTAGCTATTATACCTTATACGTATGAACATACAAACTTTCATACCTTTAAAAAAGGGACTGTAGTTAATTTAGAATTTGATGTATTAGGGAAATATGTAGCTAAGCTTTTAGAATTAAATCAATAATCTTAACTATCTGTTTTTTGGAATAATTTTCTAACGCCATAAAATAAAGCGAACGCAGCACCAACTAGTACACCTCCATCAATAGGGAAACCTGGTGGTGGTGGTGTTCCAGGAGGAGGTAATTCTTGAGAGGCACACACAAAACTTATTAATACAAATAAGATTGAGGCAAAAATTCTTTTATTTTGTATTGTCATTTGGAGGCAAATGTATAAAAAAAAGCGTGTCAAAAAAATAATTTGATGGATTTACCGTCAAAAAAAACCTATGAAACGTTTGAAATTATCGATAAAAAGCAATCTTTGTAATCTGCTTTTATGAAAAAACATATGTAATATCATATAAGCATAATAGAAATAACAATTAATCCCTCAATTTTTACTTCGTATAGCAAATATATATAAAATTAAGTAAAAAATAAATTAAACTTTATAATTGAGCTTCAAGTTATTATATAAAAATGACTATTATGTAATCAAATTACAAATCCCATACAAAAAAAGCCTTTCAAAAATTGAAAGGCTTTACAATCTGTAAAAGTGGTCCCACTTGGGCTCGAACCAAGGACCACCTGATTATGAGACGTATTATTTCAGTTTTCATTTAGCTACATTTAGTTTCTTATATTCTCATTATCAGTTATTTATAAATTTTTGCTTTGTTTTTATTTGCATATGATTTACCTTTAAAGGGCAATTTGTTGTACAGATGTTGTACTGATTTATTCTAAGCCTATGTCAACCGTAAAAACCGTATTAAGAAAAACAAAACTTGCTGATGGTAGTTATCCCATCTCTTTAAGAGTATCGAAAGATAGGAAATCGAAATATTTTCAAACGATATTTAGAGCTTTCCCAATGGAGTGGAATCAAACAACGGGAAGCTTTACCAATAAAAATTCAAATAGTACCCAAAATAACAGGTTACTTCTTAAATTCAAGGATAGGGCTTTAAAAATTCTTTCGGACTTAGAAATGGAAAAAGGTGATTTCACTTTAAGAGATTTTGAAAATCGTTTTAGAATTGTGTCCAATCCAGTACAGCAAAATGTTTTTTATTTTTGGGATGAGATTATTGGTGAAATGATTTATGCAGGAAGAACCGGCAATGCACGCGTTAATAAAGAAGTGTTCGCTTCTTTAAATTTATTTCATAAAAGCACTAGACTTAACTTTAAAGACATCACCCCTTCCTTTTTAAATAAATATGAAGCTTTCTTAAGGTCAAGAGGCGGAAGCGATGGAGGCATAGGTGTGCGAATGAGAACCATAAGAGCACTATATAACTTTGCTATTGAAAGAAAAATAGCTAAAGAACAGGACTATCCCTTTAAAATTTATAAGGTATCAAAACTAAAAGGCAAAAACCTTAAAAAGGCTTTAAGAATGGAAGAAGTCCTTAAGATTAGAGATTTTGATTTAGTAAAATATCCATGGTATGTCAATACTAGAAACTATTTTATATTTAGTTTTTACACCAGAGGCATGAATTTTGCCGATATGATGAAACTTGAATGGAAGGCAATTGACAATGATAAGATATATTATACAAGATCTAAAACTAAGGGGAATTTTAAAATTAAAATTCTACCCCCTGTCCGAGAGATTTTAAATTATTATAAAGAGTTTGCCATTGATACTAAATATGTTTTCCCTATTCTTTTGAAAAATAACTTGACCCCTCCACAATTGGAAAACAGAAAACATAAAACTCTTCAACGCTATAACAAAGAATTAAAAGAGATTGCAGAAATATGCGGAATTGATAAACCCCTAACAAGTTATGTAGCCAGACATAGTTTTGCAAACTGTTTAAAACAAAAAGGAGTCGCTACCGATATTATTAGTGAGTCCATGGGGCATCAAAATCTTAGTATCACACAAACTTATCTCAAGGAATTTGATAATTCTGTTTTAGATGAGGCGATTGAAATTTTGGTTTGAAGGTAAATTAAATACAGCTGTTCCTAATGGCAATTGATAGATTTCAGTAGTCAAAAAAAAAGTCCTATTTTAACACTAATCTGTTTAGATTTTATACCAAACAAACTATTTTTGCTCACTAATTTAAAAAAAATTTATGAAAGAATTAATTGAAAAAATCAACGCAGAAATTGAAACATTCAAAAAAGAATCAGCATCATTAATTGAAAATGGAGTAAAAGCTGCTGGGCCAAGAGCACGTAAATCAACTTTAGGACTAGAAAAATTACTAAAAGAATTTAGAAAAGTCTCTATAGAAGAAGCTAAAAAATAAATAGCCGCAAACAAACTGCCCTCCTGACTTTCTAGAGGGCTTTTTTTATAGGCAACTTTGAATATAAAACCAGCATCAAATACCTTAATAATACAACAATACTAAATTTCTTTAATTCGAATTAATTTTGATTAATTTTAATCTTGCCAGATAACCAATATTTCTAAGGACTCAAACAGACATATTAGATTAATAGATAAGTAAACTTTCTAGTTCCTTCATATTGAAATTATGCTTTTTTGGGTTATTTTTCTTAAGGGCTAACAGGTTTTGTAACTTCCATTGTATCGCTGGAAACTTTTCAAAATCATAAATACTCCAATCTGGAGACGTGTTTTCAAAACTGATAATAAAATTTTTGTCAGTTTCTGTTAAACCTTCTTGTACCACTTTGACTAGTTTTTCTCGTGTTTGCTCAAAATCTGTATACGAAAAAGGGTTTTCGGTCATACCCATAAATTGGTTTGCAAAAGCTTGTTCTTGATTTATAAAATTAGGAAATAACACTTCTTTAATAGGCCTTTTACTGCTCAGTAATGTAAAGATAAAACCTTCTTTGATTTCTTGTGTAAATCCTTCATTTTCTAACAAATCCTTTACATCAAATAAATCTCTTGGATGTTGTCTATCAAACGCAGCAACTATTTTCCCACCATACAACTGTCCAAACGAGACTCCTTGAATTGAACAAAAGACGTCAAACTCTTCTTGCGCTTTATCGCATAAAACCAAGGTACTAGAATCACCTATCAAACCTCTGACACCTTGATTTACTTCAATTTTAATTAAAGCTTGTTTATTACTTATTTGTAATTTTAGCTTATCCTTTTGATGTTCGACCAATAAATTAGGAAAAATTACATTCAGGCGTTTCTTTATTTCTCCTAAGGTATTATTGATATTAGTAAAAGATGTTGTTCTATCTTCTATAGGTATATATGTTAAGTCTATATCAACTGACAACCTAGACATATCTCTTACAAATAAATTTATAGCGGTTCCTCCATGAAGAGCAAAACACTTTTCTTTTGCTACTTCAGGAATTACACTTAAAAGTAAACGAACTTGATTCTTATAATTATTCATCGACTAAATTTTTAGGAACCGTTATTTTGTACTCTGAATCATAGACACCATCAACAACGATTTGTCGTTTCCCTTTTCCCATGTCAATATGCTCAACGTTTACAAATTCTAGCCACGGATGGCGACACTTATTAGCCAAATATAAAAACAATCGTTTTACTTTTACAGATGTACAGGCTTCTAGCAATTGTTGCACTTGATTAGGACGTAAATTATTCAACCCTTGCATAAGCTCATAGCATTCTTTTAAATCTTGCTTTTTAGGAGCTAAATACAAGCACTCCATGATTGCTCGTGCTGCACCTGATACTTTTATATAAAATCCATTAACTTCTACATCGGTCAAACCTAAATCAGCTGGCAAAAATGACGTAGAATAATAATTTATCTCCATACCCCAATTATAGTTTTTCAACCAAGAAGGGATGCGCTCATTTTCATTTCCAAAAAGTGTAAACTGCTGTCTTGAAAATTCTAGATAATGAGCCTTTCCTAAAAGATTTAAAGCTGATTTACCACCTGGATGCACACCGAGTTTACCTTGTGATTGCAAAGCAAATATAGCTCCTTCGATGGTAGTAGTGTCACCGCTTTTTACAAAAGCTCCATTATTTAAAGGGGTTATCCAATTGCTCTTTTTATATCGGCTCAATAACTGATGTGAATACCCATTTTCTACCAACCATGAAGTAAGGTAAACAGCATTTTGCGGCCAACCTCGTAAAAGACGGTTTATTTTATGTGATTTTTCTAAACTCAAAGTGTAGTTTTGCGCAAAATTATAAACCAAATATAAAAAATTGTTTATAATCATAGCTATTTATAAATTAAAAGTTTAGTTTTTATATTAAATTTAAACCATATTCGAATATGACATTATTTATTTTACAACAGAATACTGATAGTAAAAACCATTTAATGAAAAGAGGTTTTTGTTACAGAAAAAAGTGTACATTATTAATTGTTTTAAAACTGAATTAAGATGTTTAAACCTCCCCAAATAAATTCTGATTACTTTCTTATTGTAAATTACGAAAAGCCCTTGTTAACTGCTGTCGTTTCAAGTTATGTAAACAATGTTGGATATTATGTTCCAACTTTTGAGTTTGCTGAGGTTACTTCAAATGCAAAGGATTTTGATGAAACAAAACTAGGTGATGGAGAAATTGATGAACATTATATAAGTAGGGTTAGGTCTCAAGAATTCAATATTAAAGTACACAACTCACTAAAACGATTAAGGGGATGCAAATATTTAATTATTATCGGTCTATCCAAAAATCAAATAAGTTATTTAGATTTTTTAAATGATTACAATACAATATATGTGGATACGATTGAGGAAGTAGACTTTACCCTAAGTCATTTGGTTGAAAAATCAGGCTATCTTCCTTGTAATAGAAGTAATGCTTATGATGCTCTATATGTATCAATAGAAAATAACTTAATGCTTCAAATCGATGAAAGCGCAGGAGATATAGTATTTGATGATTCTAATAAAAGGGGAGTCATAGTAGTGGATAGAGTTGATAATTCTACATTGCCTTTAGCGATAAGCTATGCAACAGCTGTAAATGCTAATTTAAAATTAATAGATTCACCTGATGTTGATAAATCAAAATATAGAATACTTATACAAAAGTGGAAAGAGAAAGCATCTGAAGGAATTGAAGACCAATCTGCTTTTAACGATTTAAGTGCACTAATATACCCATCGCTTGAACATATTGATTTTTTGAAATATGAATTCGCAACTTTCTTTACTAAAGGAGCTCCTTATGGACTAATTCTTAAAAACCAGATTCCTATTTCTCATGTACATCTTCAATTACTGCCAGATTTTTTTCTTTTTAATAATATTCAAATTGATAGCTTTTCTGACACTCCAAGTGCAGTAGTGTTTTCTCCGTTAGAATTTCAAGATGAAGAAACGGATTCAGTAATCGATTATTTAGAAAGTAAAAATCTATTTGTGAAGTCATTGATAGGTAAGAATGCCACGGTTTTTAATCTTGATAATCATATTAAAGAATATCCTTATAGTGTGCTCCATATATGTAGTCACGGAGGTGAAATCGAAGGGTCTCGAATTACTGAAATCTTTAAAGACAGAGACGGAAATGACCATACTATTATTTATGACGAAGTTGCTACTTTTGCCTTATCTCCTTATCAAGACCTACATCCTGTTACTATCAAAAGTTTTTTTAGAACTTTTGATGGCTATATTTGGAGAAGTAAGGAGCTTAAAGCTATAGAACATCCGCAGTATATTTTCTCAGACATGACTAATCATCTCAGAAAAAAAGAGAATAAGGACAGAAGTAAAAAAGTAATCGTAGATGGTTCTTGTTATATAAAGTGTTATGTTTCTCACTCTCAAGCTATTTTTCGTCATTTGGCTTCGGGGCATTCACCTTTGATATTTAATAATACTTGTTGGTCTTGGTTAGACATTTCTGAATCTTTTCTTGCAGTAGGAGCAAAAGCTTACATTGGAACACTTTGGGCAATAAATAATAATGTGGCTAAAATATCTGCTGAACTTTTCTATGAAGATATTTTTAATGGTACAATCATGGAAGCATTTTACAAAATGCAGCAAAAAACGATGGGTACAAAAGATGAAAATATATATAGTTTTTGGGGGTTACATTTTAGCAAGGTTATGTCAGGTGTCAATAAGGAATCTAGTAGAAAAATAGTTTTGTTGAAAATGCACAAGTCATTACAGGTTTGGAAGGATAAGCTTGAAAATACAACTAGGGAAGGGATGAGAAAGAATATTAATGAATTTATTGATTGGAATGCACGTGAACAAGTTAAAGATTTTAAGAAGGAGATAACAGAAATGTATTTAAGAGATAAAAAGATTAAATAAATCAAGATAAATAGATGGGTGCAATTTCAGCATTAAAAGGTTATAGAACACAATTTTTATACACATTATATAGGATTCTTAAAGATTATCGAAAAAACTACACATTCAAGCCAGAAGGGTTTTATGAGGATTTAGATATTATTGATGAAAAAGGAAATTATGTAGAAGTTATTCAGGTTAAAAATAAATCAAGAACATTAGTTTTTACTGATTTGTTTTCTAATAAGGATTCATTTTTTAAGAGAGCTAGTAAGCTTATAGATAATCAGGAGAAAGCTATTGTAAAGTTGGTTTCATTTGGTGAAGTGAGTAATGAACTAATTGAAAAATCTGCATTGTCAAAAAAGTTGCGTAAAAAGGGATTCGATTCAGTTAAAATAGATAGAATTTTAAGCAATTATCAAGTTCCAGAAATTGTTAAAGAAGAAACTTTATATAAGGAAATAATAGAGTTACTAAACGATATTAGACCTTTTTCGAATCCATCTATAGCGATAGAATTATTAGTTTTTTGGATTTATAAATCTGCTGAAAAACAAAGAAAAATTGATGCTAAGAAAATAATATTAAATTTGGATTCTATAGGAGTATTCCTTAATGAACAAAAATCATTTTTAAACCAGTTTGGTAATACCATTTTGCCTTTTAATAATAGAACATTAAATGAAGCTAATTCGGTTAAACTAGAAGAAGAGTTTTACTATGGGGTTTCGTCTAGATATGAACATATTCTATCAAACTTAGATATTAGTAGAACAGAAAAGCTATATACTATAGATAAAGCTTTTAAAGAGACTAATGTTATATTTATTCATGGTGCTTCTGGTCAAGGAAAAAGTACTTTAGCTTATAGATATATACATGATTTTTCAGAGAGTAATACTTCATATGAATTAAAACTATCCAATAATTATAATGAGTTATATGAAACTATTAGTAGTTTAAATGCTTTATGTAAAGAATTATCTTTTCCAATATTAATTTATATAGATATAAAATCTCAAGACGTTTATTGGAACGATTTACTTCAGCAATTATCTGTAAAAAAGAATCTTCAATTTTTGATAACGATTAGGCAAGAAGACTGGAATAGAGTTACTCTTGGTGTTGATTATAATTTTAAAGATATAGAATTAATATTTGATAAAACAGAAGCCGAAATTATTTATAAAAGCTTATCAAAATATAAAAAGGAGTTAAAGTTTACAGATTTTGAAGAATCATGGTTAAAGTTTGGTAATAAAGGACTTTTATTAGAATATGTTTATTTAATTAATCAAGGAGACACTTTAAAAGCCAGATTAGAAAGTCAAATTAGTAGATTAGAGCAGGAAGAAAAAATAAGTGAATTAGAAACATTACGTTTTGTGTGTTTATCAGATTCCTATGGAGCTAAAATTAATTACAAAAAGCTAATTGATTTTATTCAGATTAATAGAAGTCTATCAAACAGAGTTGTAAAAAACCTTGAAAAAGAGTATCTCTTAAAGTTTACTGAAAACAAAGAATTTTTAACAGGGTTGCACCCTATACGCTCAGAAATTTTATGTGATATTTTATTTAAAGAGAATGATTACATTGATATTAATGATTATATCAACGATTCTATACCACTATTGTTTGAAGGTGATATATATTCTTTTTTGCTAAATGGTTTCAATTTTGGATACGATGTTGAAACTTTTTTGGATATAGTCAAAAAATATGATTTTAAAAGTTGGATTGGAAATATTAACGTATTGAATGCCCTTCTTTGGAAAGGTGTGAGTGATTTTCTTTTTAAAAAGAATAAAGAACCTTTTGAAACACTATATAATGAGTTTGGTACAATTTGGGAGTTAGTTTTACCTTATGATTATGCAAATGTAACTGGGGACGAAGGATTAATACCATCAAATATGTTATCGGAAGATTTTAGTCTTAGAATAAAAGATATTAAAAATAGTATATCTCCCAAAGAAGATATTTTTGAATATATTTTAAGATGGATTAGTTCTAAAGACAATATTTCATGTGAATTATGTGACAAGAAAGAACTTGTTGCTTTAGGAGAGTATACTTTTTGGATTGGTCATTTAAATCTTGACGCTAATATAGTTATTGATGAACACATACTTCTAGCTCTTTTTGATAGAGAAGTTTCTTTGAAAGATATTTCAGTATTATTACTAGGTCTTCAATCGATAAATTTTTCTGTTGATTTTATCGATAATTACAGAAAGTTATTCTTATCAAGGTTATTAGAAGAATATAGCATTGTTGATTTAAAAGAAAGCAATGACAACCATATTTCTTGTAGTTACATTATCGATTATTTAAAGTATGAATTTGAAGAAGTAAAAGAAACAAATTATCTGCAAAATAAATCTACAGAAATTCTTGAGCTTTTGAGAAACGTTTTTCCTGATAAAGATTCTTACTCTACAAAAGCAGTGAATAATTCTTTTTTGGATATTGAGTTACCTTATGACCCTAGTAACAAAAATATAAAGCATAATTTATTGCCTTTAGGTTATTTAGTGCAAGTAAATGGTTTAATTAATAGTTTGTTTATTCATCAATTTCGACCTGATTCATGGGAAACATACGTGTCAAAAATAATTGAAAACAGAGGGAAATATAATTTTGCATTAACAGAGGTAATTAAAGGGTTTCAAGAGTATTTTAGAAAAAGGGATTATAAAGTGTTTATAAAAGCTTTAGAGGTAGCGGAAAAGGAGTTAGAAGGAGTATACAAGGTTAAATTTCCTAAAAATATAGTTGATAAATGGGGGTATGTTTCTGAAGGGACTAATGAAAAATATTTAAATGATAAAGATGAATCATTAGTAAAGACAACAACAATAGCTTCAATAAAAAAGTATTTAGATTTTAATAAAATTAATAGAGATTACTTTTCAAGCTTAGATAATGTTTTTAATCAATTAGGGAGCAATATATTGTCTGTATATAAACTTTATTCAGGTGTTGAAGATTCAGAAGATTATAACCCAAATGTTCTTTACAGTAATATATCTGAAGCTTTAATTAAAGTTTCGAAATTTCAAAATGAGTTTGAAAAGCATTTTTCTAAATTTTGTAATTCAGAAAAATTAGAAAGAATAGAAAGTATTGAGAGTAGAAGTCTTGAGGCATTATTTTATAGTTGGAATCAATTTTATAATCAAGGAAATAGAAAAATTAGTAGTAAGTTATATATTAATTCAAGGAAAGAGTTTAGTGATATTAAGAAAAATCTCAGTAAAAGGTTTTTAAAAGAACGAAAAGATATTTTTGAATTAGCTGGTATTCTATTTAATGTTGAACTATCAGAGAATACGAGTAAAAACCTTGTTGTCACAGCTGAAGTTGATTCAGAGATTTACTTTGCTTCATTACTCTATGCTAGAGTATTTATACAAAATACGCTCAGAGCTAGTTACTTTAGTGCTAAAGGAATAATGGTTAGAGACAATGTTCAATCCGTTATTTATATACCATTAATTCACGGAAAGCCAATAAATAAAAAAGCATATAGAATTCATACACATAATTTAGATGAGGAATTTGATGGAGATGATTGGTATCGTTTTTTTAGTTTTTTTGATGATATAGATAAAGAATTAATAGATTATTTGAAACTTGAATTTTGGAATGAAGAAAATGATAGTATTAGATTCTATGAATCAGTAATGGGTGAGATTACTAATATTCAACAATTTCAAAAACAAATAGAAAAAATAAATTCAGAAGCTAGAGATTTTGATTTTAATAACACTGAAGTTATATCAAAATATGTAAATAAACTTGAAAATTTTCTTAAAAATAGAAAATTTGAAATTTCAAAAGGATGGCAATCAATTGAATACTTGATTGATGATAAAGATTTTTTTAATAATGTAAACTCTCATATAATTAATTCTGATGTAAATAAGGTGTATCCAGATATATCTGATATTCAAATTCGTTTATCTGAAGAATATAATTCTTTTACTAACCGAGCTATTGAATACAAATTAAATGATATAATTGAGTGAAACAAGTTTAAAATGCTTTAGTCTGCCCCAAAATGTACACTATCCTCTTTTCATATAATGCCAAATTCAACAAAATTTGCTATTGAGAATAATATTTGGAAATTGAATTTATGCTTTCTTGGGCAGCTTTATATCTTTACAAACCTCCTTTAATAATTCACTTGGATCTTCATCAATTGCAAGTGCTATTAAGTATAATTCTTTTACTTTTAATTGTGTGTTTTCATTATTTGAGAGTTCGCTTAATCGCGTTTTACTAAGTCCAGTCTTGCGGGATACATCTGATCTATTTATTGATTTCTTAGCAAAGTAGAGTCCTAATTTTGTCATGGAATTATCATTTTTTCAGTATATAAAGTTAATATTTAAGATAAAGCTTTCTGGTTTTCTAAACTTTTATTTGTTCGTTTATCATATTATGTGTACATTAGTTCCGTTTATGTTAAATATATGTCTGAATATATAAACTTAAAATTCAATGTAACTATGAATGAAACAACTAATTTAGATAGGAAACATATTCTGAATAAACTAAAATCTCTTTTGGAAATTAAATATATCTACGAGACAAGAATAGAAAAAGAAGACTCCATCAAGCCTATATTAATTATAATACTAAAAGGAAAATGTAGTTCATTAACCCAAGAATTATCCGCAATGGTTGCTAAAATATTTCAAGAAGAAACAGATTTCTTATATCGAATATTTTCGTTTGAATATGCCCATCAACAACTAAAAGAAGAAAACCTATTCTTTGTTCATGGCTGTACTTGGAATAAACTAGTATTTCATAATCCTGATGATGAATTAGACAGCTTTCATGAACACCATATACCAGAAAAAACACTAAACAACATGCAATCGACTTTCGAAAAAGAATGTCATAAAATGACTGTGTTTTTGGAGGGCGCGACCTTTTTTATTGAAAACAAGAATCTTTCTCATGCCGCCTATATGCTACACCAACATATAGAATTATGGTTTCGCTTTGTTGCTCTTTTTATAATGGGCAAGGAACGCAAAAGCCATAGTATTAAAGAGCTACAAACCTATGTAAAAGCATTTGCATCTGAACTAGGAAAACTTTTTAATACACAAATAGAAGAGGAGCAAAACCTTTTAAAATTATTAGATGATGCTTATATAACAACACGCTATAAAAACAATTACCATATCAACTTGGAGCAAATCCATAAAATATTAGAGAAAGCTCATAAAATGGAAGCATTGGCTACGTCACTATTCAAAAACAAACTGAACACCTGTATTGTTGAAGTATCAAATACTAAAGATATCAAAG
>NZ_JBISCC010000114.1:0-341 GCF_044385915.1 Thalassobellus citreus
GATTACATGAATGCTTACCAACAATGTAAAGAGGTTACTATTGAGCTTTCCGATACTAAAATTCTTCCTGAAAGTCAATTAGTTAATTACTGGCTTTATAACCGTGATGCGTTATTAGACTACTTAACTCAAGGTACTTACGGTTTTAGAGGTGTTGTTAAAGATGCCAATACAAATACACCTATTCAGGCAACTGTTACGCTTGTTGGTCATGATGCCTATGGTTCGCATACCTTTTCTGATGCTAATGATGGTGATTTTTACAGACCTGTAAAAGCTGGTACTTACGATATTTTATTTGAAGCGGATTGTTATCAATCGCTTACCCTTTCTAATCAAAC
>NZ_JBISCC010000051.1:0-1550 GCF_044385915.1 Thalassobellus citreus
CTCCAAATTACGATAATTTACTAATTGGTTGGAATGCTCAAAATTTAAATGCTAGTGTTGGTTTTGATGGAGGATTAAGTAAATATTGTGCCGGAGAAGCCGCCAGAGCCAATATGATAGCTAGTGATAATTGGAATATTAAAGATGGTGGTTTTGCAGGAGGTGTTTTAGACGATCTACCAGATCAAACCGTAACAAACAGTTTTACACTTCCTGCTATTACTGGTACAAATCTTACGGGTAACCAAGCCTATTATACAGGTCCGGGCGGTACAGGAACCATGTATAATGCAGGCGATGTTATTAACTATGCCGATTTTTCTTCGTACCCAATTACATTATATATTTACCAAAGTTATAATGCTAGTTGTAATTCTGAACAAGATTTTTTACTCACAATCAATCAAAATTGTGAATTTATAACTACTTGGCGTACCACAACAGCCAATGAGTCTATTACCATACCAACAACAGGAGTTGGTTATAATTATAATGTAGATTGGGGCGATGGGAATACTACAACCGGAGCAACTGCAGATGCAAGTCATATTTATACCAGTGTAGGTACGTATCAAGTTACCATTACTGGTACATTTCCAAGAATATATTTTAATGGTTCTGCCTTTGCTACTAAAATTAAGTCTATTGATCAATGGGGCTGTAATCCTTGGGAATCTATGAGAGATGCTTTTAAAGGTTGTGCTAATGTAATTGTAAACGCAACTGATATCCCTAATCTCAATAATGTTACATCCATGCGTGAAATGTTTTCGGGTGCAACTTCTTTAGGTGGTGGTACAGGAAATTGGGATTGGAGCACAGGAAATGTCACAACGATGGAATCTTTATTTTATGAGGCAACTAATTTTAATAAAGACATAAGTACCTGGGATATGAGTAATGTTACAACTACAAATACCATGTTTATGTTTGCAACTTCATTTAATCAAAATATTGGGAATTGGGATGTTTCCAACGTGTTACTAATGAGTGGAATGTTTTACAGTGCTTCTACTTTTAATCAAAATATTGATAGCTGGAATGTAGGTAATGTAACAAGCATGAGTTCAATGTTTCATAACGCTTCTAGTTTTAATGGAGTTATAGGTGGTTGGAATACAGGTAGTGTGACTGATATGACGTCCATGTTTCGAGGAGCTTCGGTTTTTAACCAACCCATTGGGAATTGGGACACTTCGAGTGTTTCTTCAACTACTGCTATGTTTCATGAAGCCATCATCTTTAACCAAGACATCGGCAATTGGGACACGAGCGCTGTTACATCTATGACAGATATGTTCGGTGCAGCTTCTGCTTTTAACCAAGACATCGGCAATTGGAATACAATTAGTGTAAGAACTATGACAGGTATGTTTAACAGAGCCATTGCTTTTAACCAAGATATCGGTAATTGGGATACCAGCAATGTATGGACTTTTACGCTTATGTTTATGGATGCCGTTTCTTTCGATCAAGATTTAGGGAATTGGAATGTGTCTAGTCTTAATACTGCCAATAGTATGTTTACTCGTGTTACGCTTTCAACTCCA
>NZ_JBISCC010000092.1:0-8852 GCF_044385915.1 Thalassobellus citreus
TTGGCAACAATATGAAAACAATGAAAGTTCTTATTTATATGTTTTTTGCTTTTATTCAATTTTCTGGCTTTTCCCAAAATCTTGAGGAAAGAGAAAAAATAACAGCGGAATTTGAAAAGCGGACTGACACTCAAATTGAATTATTCAATATCAATTCGTCTTCTAAATTGTTAGATTCAATACAACTAAAATCTGAATTCCTAAAAAAGAAGAATATTGATTATAAAATTCTCGGATTTAGAATCTCTGTTATTGATAAAAATGGAGAAAAATTATTTTCTTTCAAATCATCGAAGAACAATCTCATTTCGACTGAATTTAGCGAAAAAATTGCTAATTGTGAAGAATGCAAAAATGTAAAAGTTGACTTAATAACAATAAATTGGTTTACTGGAACTTATACTTTAAAAAATAGCAAAATGTGGAATATTAAATAATACAGTTGCCAACAAAGCATAAAATTAATGGCTAGTTTTAGCTTACTTGGAAAATTCCTTCGGAATTTTCCGCTGGCAAGTTTCTATTTATTAAATTAGTGCTTAAACGCGCCACTAATATTATACGTAACCGTTGTAAATAATAGCTCCGAAAAACTTTACGCTGAAAAAAAACTAACTGAATTCTGATTTTTAAAACCAATCTTTACGCGGAATTTTAGCCTGTTTCGAAAAAAATTACTCTTGCGGATTTTTAGCTTGTTTGCGGAATTAAAAAACTAATTGAATACTCTTACCGATTTTATCACTCAAACGGATTTTAAAAGCTGCATCTGACTTTTTACTCAAACGGAATTAATTGCGGAAACAAAAAAACGTGATCACTCAAATGTGTCGCAACTATTTACAACTATGTGTAAAAAAAATACTATCTTTATTTCTTAAACGGGAATTAGTACTTTTTTGTTTTCTTACGATTTTCCTTCGGAAAATCGCAGAGCACAAAACCGTACTTTCCTTACACCAAACCGTTGGGCACAATATGAGAAAATCACTAACCATAATATTAATCGGAATTCTATCAATGGGGTTATTTAGCTTTTTAAAGAAAGAAAAAAAGACTGAACCAAACACAAATTCAGCAATTTTAGGAATGGTTCTATTAGAAGACCCAAATTCATTTGACTTAAATGGAACTGTAAATGAATTAAAAACAAAATGGAAACTAAAAGTAAATGACAATGACGCTGATGACAAAGCTGCTGTATTAGTAATTGGTGAATATAATGTTGCTATAGCAAATATTCCAGCCGCAATTCCAGGAGGTGAAGTTAAAAGAACAGCTGAATACAATTATTTCTGGGAAAACGGAATTGAAGAAACATCTAAACACAAAGGACATATTGTATTATCAATTATGAACGCTGGAAAAAATCCAGTTCGAGAAAACTTATTATATAGTAAAATTGCTTCTGCAGTTATGAATAATAGCAAAGCAATTGGAATTTACATTGGAGCTAGAACTTTAGTTCTAAAAAAGGACTTCTATCAAGCAAATGTGGAAATGATGAGCGAAGAAGACCTTCCTTTATACAATTGGATTTACTTTGGTTTAAGAAAAGAAGACGGAAAACAATCTGTATACACATACGGACTTGTTGACTTTGGAAAAATGGAAATGGAAATTGTTGAGTCCGAAAACTCAATAGAAGAATTGAATGAAATGATGTTCAATTTAGCTCATTATGTTATAGCTTTTAATGTCACGTTAAAAGATGGAGAAACGATTGGAATTTCGGCTGAACAAAAACTAAAAATTTCCGAATCAAAAGGAAAGTTCTTAGAAGGAAAAACACTAAAAATTGAATATTAAAATACTGTGCCCAACAAAGCATAAAATTAATGGCTGGTTCTAGCCTACTTGGAAAATTCCTTCGGAATTTTCCTCTGGCAAGTTTCTATTTATTAAATTAGTGCCTAAACGCGCCACTAATATTATACGTAACCGTTGTGTGTCATACAAAAAATGAGAAAATGTATAGAATAGCTTTTATAACTGATATTCATCTTGACAAAGAATTACCAAAAGGCTGTTTAGTAAATACTAAGGAAAATTGGAAAAAAATAATTGAAGATTTAAAGTCAAAAAAAATTAGTAGAATAGTGTTAGGAGGTGATATTGCTGTAAATAAATCTCTTGACTTTTTTTTCAAAACACTAAAAGGTTTTGATTTTGATTTGATTTTAGGTAATCATGATAATTATTCAGCTATTTCAAAATTTTTTAGCCCTAACAAATATGATAATGAACTTTATTACTATAAAGATGAAAATTACTATAGATTTATATTCTTGGACACTTCAGCGGGAAAATTAAGTACGATACAATTGAATTGGTTAACTAAAACCTTAAAAACAACAAAAGAAATAATTCTTTTCATTCATCATCCTGTCATAAAAATCCAAGAAAAAATTGACAAACTCTATCCATTAAAAAATAGAATGGAAATTAAAAATGTTCTAAAAAAAGCAAAAAAATCAATAACAATATTTTGTGGTCATTATCATATGAATGACGAAAGAACTGAAAACAATATTAAACAAATAATTACACAATCTACTTGTTTCCAAGTCGAAAAAGGTCAAGACGAAATCGTAATTACAACATCTAATTTTGGTTACAGAATTATAGAAATTGATAAATATAATATATCTACTACGTTGGTCAATTTTAAAGAGATAACATAAAAAGCTAATACAAGTAGATTTTAAAAAGTATTTTTAAGCTATACTTTTTACCAATAAACAGTTACATAAGATGGACAAATTTAATTTAAACCAAAGTTTAAGAATTTATATTCCAGGATTGTTATTCTCTTTTTTAACATATTTTATTTTATATGAAAATATGAGTAAAATAGAGTTTTTACTTATTCCAGCAATATTTGTAAGCATCATTTTTGACTTAATTTTTGGTAAATCTCATAAAAAGACTTTTAGAAATATTGTAGCTAAGGCTGATTTTGAGAAACATTGGGGAATGATTCTTTTAAAAAAGATTAAAATTTATAATATCAATTTTGCTAAGTTAGAAAGAATAAAAAATGGACATAATTATAAAATGTATGAATTTGTTGGATTTTCATACTTTTCTAAAAAATATAATAATACTGAATTAGCCTATTTTAGGTATCCAAAATCTCTTGGAGTTATGTATTTCAATTTATTTATTGTCTGCTCGTTTTGTATTATTATTTCTATAATAAAACTCATTTATCAATCTATGTTTAAAGTGTTTTTTGACGGAAGCCAATCAGGAATCACAATAATTATACTTTTCATTTTGGTCTTTATTTTTTATTTCGGAAGCAAAATTTCCTTTAATAATTCTTTACAACGTGAATTGAGCTACTGGAGGTCTATTGATAAAGCAGAATTAAATGAAATACTAGATATTACAAAGCTTTGGATTTCAAATGAAGAAGAAAAAAATAGTACGAACACACAACAATGGCTATAAGTAATTGCTTGTTTTCGCCTACTTCTGCAAATCCGCGAGGATTTTCAGTTAGGTATGTACCTGCAAAGTTTAGTGCTAACCCACGCAACTACTCATAGCCGAGACCGTTACCAACAAGTGCGAATGAACAGACTGCTATCCTTCCTACTTTTTTTCTCTTCTGTTTTTTGCATTGCTCAAAACAAAGACTTCATTTTTGAACTAAAACATCATCAGAATTCTGAATACTTATCTGAATTTGAAAAATCCACAAAATTTAAAGTTGAAAAAAAAGCAGATAAAGAAACTCTAAAATATTTCGACTCACTCGGAGTAAAAAGATTTCAAAGAGGGAATAAAAAAGAAACTTATAATGTCTCAACAAAAACAAAAGAACAGAAAGGAAATCAAACTATTCCAATAGAAATATTGGCTTATAATTTTGAGTTTAAAGGAACTTTGAACAAAGAAAAAGTTGACGAAAAATTTAAAATCAAATCCCTTCAAGCCAAAGGCTACGTGAATTTAGAAAACAAACTTACTATTAATGAGCTTTTAGTTGACAATAAACCAAGTGAAAAGGAGAATGAATTTATTAGAAATATAGAAAATAGAGAAATCGGAATTGATTTTCCTGAACATAAAATCGGAATTGGAGAAACTGTTTCTTTTGAACATACAATTTACTATAACGTCCCAATTGAGGGAAATAATTTCTATAACATAAATTGTACAGCAACTTTAGTCAAAGTCAAAAAAGGTATAGCTCATTTTAAAATCTCATCTGACCAGCAAACTGAAAATCGAAATTATGAATTGACTGTAAAAGGAATTTTAAAATTTGACATAGAGAATAATTTTGCCAATTATGTCTGTTTAGAAAGCACATTAAATATTAACGAAGTTATTGACGATGGAATTGTATTTGAGCACAATTACTCTGAAAAAAATAAAGTTACAACGGAATTGAAAAACACCAGTTGGTAACAAAGCATAAAATTAATGGCTGGTTCTAGCCTACTTGGAAAATTCCTTCGGAATTTTCCGTTGGTAAGTTTCTATTTACTAAATTAGTGCTTAAACACGCCACTAATATTATACGTAACCGTTACCTGCAAGCTGAAAGAAAAAACAATATGGAATTTATATTAGATGTAAGATTTGAAGATAACAACTACAATGCGATTATTCATTTGGTTACAACATTGACTGCAAACTCTGAGCAAGAAGCTCAATTATTTATAAATGAATTGACTGAAAGTTTTAAGAGAAAAGATATTTTGGTTCTCAACGGGACATTTAATCGAATAGATAATAACCCAATATTTAGAGAACGCCAATATGAATATTATCAATTTTGTAAATCAAAAGCTACTGCAACTATTGGAATTGAACAATTCTTTTTAGAAAATCCTGACCAAACAAAGTCATTAGTCGAAAATTTGACCGAAAAACTTCTAAAAGGAGAAAATTCGACAGCGAAAATAGGAAATGAATATAAAATTCCTGTTAGAGTAATAGATAAAGAAACAAGAAATCCTATTAATGGTGAATTCTATTTTATGAATATTGAACATCTTATACCAAAGGATGATTAAAGAGTATGACAATTATCGATTTACATAATAAATATAAGTCAGCAGAAATAAATTATTATGAGGCAGAACAGTTATTATACAATTTTGGAAGAGACCAAAGGTTTGAACTTTTTATTGCTTTATATGAAGCAACATTAAAGAATAATTCAAACGTGGCTTACAAAGTATTTCGAGAAGCTTATTGTTCATCCGATAACATTCACAAGCAAATAAATAATAGCCAATTCGCTTTTGAACTTAAAGACTTTTTAAATAGTCTAAAAAAACAAGGCTTTAACTTCTATAATCAGATGAGAAAAAGTGAAAAAGAATACTATGACAATTTACCAGATAATTTTTGCATATACAGAGGAATGAGTGAATTGGAAAAATTAAGTAGCAACTTTGGAATTAGTTGGAGTTTGTCAAAAAATGAGGCGGAAAAATATATTTATTTTGATAAAAACAATGTGCAAAAAGGAGGTCTAGCGAGTAAAAAAATTAATAGAGAAGAGGTATTAACAATTTTCTGTGTTCACGGAATAGAAGAAGTTATACATCTATCAAAATAAAAGCCAGCAGGTAACACCGTATATAATTTATTGCTGGCTTCTTGCCTACTTGCGAAAGTCCTCGAGGACTTTCTTGGTCGGTAATTATTTACTAAATTAGTTGCTTGAAACACGCAACAAATCATATACATCAACGTTGTAAAACATTTGAATGACTTTTAGATACCTGTACATAATTATCATCTTATTTCTGACTATTTCTTGTCGAGAAAATAAAAACAAATCGGACTTTGTTGTTTTAAAATTGCAAACCGAATGGAACTGGATTTACCAAAATGCTGATCCTACGAAATTAACCGATTTAGAATTATCAAACGTTGAAAAATTATTGCAGAACGCTGTAACAGAATATAACTTAGGACAAGCGGAGAATATCAAAGAAAGAAAAGAATGGTTTGAAAAAACTTATCCAAATGAAGATTTTAGTAAATCAAAACCTAAACTAGAAATTTATTTACCAAATTACAAAAGACAATATATCCCAGTAATTAATGACAATGGAGAAAAAGAGGTTTGGGTAAATTTATTCTGTACTACCGAAAACACAAACTGGAGAAATGAAATAGTTAAAGTTTATGATGGTGGAAATTGCTATTTTAATTTAAAAATCAACTTGACTAAAAACAATTATTTTGACTTTTTTGTAAATGGAGAAATTTAAAAAACGTTTTACAACAACATATATAATTTATTGCTAGTTCTAGCCTACTTACGAAAATCCTCGCGGATTTTCTATTCAGTTTTTATTTACTAAATTCAGTGCTTAAAAAACGCAACAAATCATATATAAAAACGTTGTGTACAATATCCACTCAAACCTAAAAATGAAAAAAACGCTGATTTTAATATTGACTATTTTACCTCTGACTTTACTCGGACAGCATTTAAAATGTTGTGAAACGGAAAAAGAAGTGGAATCATATTTGAGCGGAAAATGGAAAATAAAACATTCGGATTCTAAAACTGTTTATCACTACTGGTTTGAAAACGGAAAAGGTAATTTAGAAGAATTTGAGCTAACCGAAAACGGAGAAGAAATAATTGTTGAGGACGACCACTCATTCGTAGAAATAATAAAATATGAGAATGGATTTAAACTCAAATACACTTATTTATATGGAAATTGGATTTCGGAATTAAAATACTTGAATTCAAAAAAACTGATTTTAATAACAGACGGAAAAGAAACTGAATATTATAAAATTGAGTAATAAAAAATACTGTACACAACAAAGTATAAGAAATAATGCTTAATTTTATTACTAAATCAAAAAGATAGCGCGTATTTGGTCTCTCTGATTTTCCTACGGAAAATCCTCGGACACAAAACCGCACTATCCTTATACACAACCGTTGTGCTTCATTATGACAAACCATAACCAATGATAAAATTCTTTAGAAAAATTAGACAAAATATGCTTACTGAAAACAAATTCAGCAAGTATTTACTTTATGCTATTGGAGAAATTGTGCTTGTGGTTATTGGAATTTTGATAGCTCTTTCAATCAATAACCAGAATGAAAGTCGAAAAAATCAAAATTTAATTTCCATCTATAAATCTGAATTGGTCAATGATTTATTATTAGATGTTAGCCATTTTAAAAATCACTTATCTCTAGCTACAGAAGAAAATAAACGCATTGACAGTTTAAAAGTAATTCTTCAAAAACCAAATTGTAATATTGATACACTGAATAATATTATAAAAAATGGATTGAATTTTATTCGAAAAGAACCTTACATTATGGTTGCATCAACTGAATTTCCAATTATAAGTGATAACACTTTCTTGTCATTACAGAATTCAGGACAGATTACTTTGTTAGAAAACAAATTACAAGAGGAATTGGTAAGTTTTTATGGATATACTAGAAAGTATTCGTTTATGATAAACGAAATTATTAAGAACAAAAATGAACTATATTTTGATTATGTAAAATCTATTCCAATAAAACAATCAGAATATAATATTGTGGATACAAAACTATACGACAAAATTTGGAATAACGTTGACTGGAGTAGTGTTCAAATCAAATTTGTTACTTTATTAAATACTTACTACGAACTAAATTTAAAAACAATATTTTTCAACGATATGCGACTTTATAAAACCAACATAATGATTGAACAATTAAAATCGGATTTAAAAAAATAACGAAAGCACAACAATGGCTATAAGTAATTGCTTGTTCTCGCCTACTTCTGAAAATCCTAGCGGATTTTCAGTTTGGTTTCTACTTGTAAAGTTAATCGCTAAACCACGCAACTACTCATAGCCGAGACCGTTGCCAGCAATTTGAAGAAAATCTAGAAAAAATTGAAAAATAACAAACATCACAGCGTTTTTACTTCTAACGAAAACAACTGTTTATTTACTGAACAGTTTGACAGTTGGAAAAAATTTGATTGGAACGAAGATATGCCTCCATATTTTAAGCGTTTAAACGAAATAGATGATGATAGGTCTTTTGTTATTTTAGCTTGTTCAGTAATGGAATATCAAATTGACAGATTTTTAAATTTATTTATACCAAATCCTAAAATTTTAATAAATAATAAGACTAGCCTGAATAACAAAATTCTTATAATTCAAGCATTTAAAATAATACCTCCTCATTTTGTCCAAATAATGAATGTTTTACGAAACATTAGAAACGACTTTGCTCACAATTTGAATATTGATTCATTTTTAGATTCAGCAAAATCGGAAAAACTTCCTGAAAATATATCAGAAATGGAAAGACTATGGAAAAAATTTGAAAGCGATATGTGTTATTGGAATAATGGAGATTCGTTAAGGCTAATGTATAAAGATTTATGGCAAGTTTGTATAGAAGGGTTAAGGGTTTATGAATCGAATATTCGACTTTTTCGACAAGAAACAGAGAAAGTTGAATTTATAAATCATTTAAGTAAACTATCAACTGAATTAATGAATAAAAGGGAAGAAAAGGAACAAGAGAAAATATTGAAAACGTATATGCCTTGGCGAAAATAAAAACTACTGGCAACAACATATATAATTTATTGCTGGTTCTAGCCTACTTACGAAAATCCTCGCAGATTTTCTATTCGGTTTTTATTTACTAAATTCAGTGCTTGAAACACGCAACAAATCATATATAAAACCGTTGCCAAACATATATGAAAATAGAAAATCATAAAATATTTTGTCTTTTTATTTTTACCTTATTCAGTAACTTAACTATTGCACAAAATGATATTTATTTTTTGATAAATAAGAATGATTCACTTATAAAGACACAA
>NZ_JBISCC010000088.1:0-5904 GCF_044385915.1 Thalassobellus citreus
GGTCTAATGTGCTACAACGGTTACGTATAATATTAGTGGCGCGTTTAAGCACTAATTTAATAAATAGAAACTTGCCAGCGGAAAATTCCGAAGGAATTTTCCAAGTAAGCTAAAACTAGCCATTAATTTTATGCTTTGTTGGCAATAGTTTTTATTCCGCTTTTACTTTTTCAGTCAGATTATTAATTATTTTTCTCAATTCGGTTTCTCTAGTCAATTCGAAAATGTCTAATAAATAACAAACACTTTCTGCTTCCCAAGCGTATTGAGCAATATTCCGATTATATTTTTCCAAGAGTTTGTTCAGACTTGTTCTGGTCACATTTCCGCCAACTTCTTTCTCCAGTATAATTATAAAATCGTTTAAAGAATCAAGTGATATTCTCCAGTCTCTTTCCGCTTCTAGAATTTTTTCCGCAATCTTTCTGTCAGTTTCGTTTTCAAATTGGTTTTCTTCGATTAAGTCAAACAATTTATCAAAAGTCATTATAGGGATTTCAGTTATTTCATTAAGTTCTGATAAGTTTTTATCAACCATTTTCTTTTCGGCTTTACGCTCTCCTTTCCAGAAAAATCGCTTTCCAATTTTTCTTAAATGTTTGTGCCATTATATATCAGTCGTTAATTGACCTTTTCGTTTGTTTCCCACTTTCTCAAATTATTGCCAACGTTTATGTATATGAAATGTTGCGTGTTTGTGTGCAAGGATTTTCCGAAGGAAAATCAGAAGCTAGCAAATGAGCAACAAACTTTGGTTTAGGTAAAACTAGCAATTTTTTATATACTTTGTTGTGTGTAGTTATTCTTTTTCTACACCACATTTTTCCTTGTAATATTCGATAAAAGTAGGTAAATCCGATAAAGTTATTTTGTTTTGTTCCAAATCCTCGATTAAAGAAGGGCAACTTGTAAAATATTCTTTTGACTTTTTTAAAAACCGTTTGTTTCTTTCAACTTTCATCAATTTAGGACTTCCTTCTTTTTGAATGTAATATTGAAATGAAGTAGAATTTCCATAAGCAGAACCAAAGTTTAAACCATAATAATAAGAATATCTAATCGGTGTCACTATCTTTTTTCCATTTGGTAACTCTAACGTATCTGAATTTTTTAGTTTTCCGCTTATAGTCCTATTTTCAAATTTCATTTTCAATAATTTTTCTCGAATAGTTTCTCTGTCAAAATCTGAATAAAACAGGTCAGTTCCGTTGTTTTTTGATGCTATATAGATACAAATTTTATCTGTATAGATTAACTCGACAAAAATTTTAAACTTGTTATAATTGTTATGTAAATATTGAAAAACTCTTTTATTTTCAGAGTCAGGATTTGTAATTATTTTGTCAATTTTTTTATAATCAATTTTTTTACTACCACCTTTATTTTCATTTTCCATCCTTGGGCTGAAAGCTGAACTTGCAAGCCACAACATTCCTTTTTCAGTAGTTCCATTATTATAAATGATTTCGCTTTCGATAGAAGGAGTAGCCCTTAATTCAAAGTCTTGTGAAAATCCTTTAAATGTTAGAAAGACTATTAAAATCATCAATTTTTTTATCATTCGTATAGTTTGTTTTAATTACACACAACGGTTACGTATAATATTAGTGGCGCGTTTAGGCACTAATTTAATAAATAGAAACTTGCCAGCGGAAAATTCCGCAGGAATTTTCCAAGTAAGCTAAAACTAGCCATTAATTTTATGCTTTGTTGCCACACGTTTTTTATTTCCAATAACTTATTTTTCTCGTATCAACATAAATTGAAATGAATTCCTTTGAGTTATTAAAATGTTCTTTTATTGATACATTTTTTTTAATCCAATTCCCATTTGCATCAAAGCTATAGTCAAATTTTAATTCACGATGTAATTTTGAATCTTCATATTCTTTTGAGTTGATTGTATTGTAAAGTATGTCAAACTCTGTAACGTTATTTAAATGCTTTTTTAAATCCGCTGATATTGTATAAGAAGATTGTTTAGAAATTCGTCCATCTTTCCATTTCGTTTCGCTTAACATTTCAACCCATTCAGTTTTATGTGATGACTCAATTAAATTGTTATTGATGTCATATTTGTTGCTAATAGTTATTGTTGATTTGTCATTTCCCTTTTCTTTTTGCGTTGCAAGTATAAGTTTATTATTATCATTAAAGGCGTGTTCGCTTGTTGTTACCGTCGTGTCATTTCCTTTAATCGAAATGCTTTTTATTTGATAATCATTTTTCCCATAGTAAAAAGTCGTTTTATGGTCAATTGTATCATTTAAGAAAACACTCAATTCACTCGTGTTTTTGATTGAATCATATTTCGAGATTTGAGTGATATTCTTTTTGTTTGATTTGTTAATTGAAACACTTTTTATGAACTTTTGGTATTTGTTATAATCAATAACATTGGTTTGTATAAGTTCTCCATAATTATCGAAGTATTCTACTTTTTTTAATTCCCCAAAATCGGTGTATTCTTCTATTTTGTTCAGTACAGGTTTGTCTTTTTTTTCTGTATTCTGAAAAGTTGTTTTGTAGTATTCAATTTTTTTAACTTTTCCATAAAGATTGTTTCCTTGTAAAGCGTTTTTGGAATCTGAATAAATTGGCTGCAAATCAGTTCTCAATTCCGTTTTGTTTTGGCAGTTAAATAAAATAATTGACAGTAAAGTCAGTAAGTAAATTTTTCTCAATGTTCTTATTTTCAAATGTGTGGCAACGGTTACGTATAATATTAGTGGCGCGTTTAAGCACTAATTTAGTAAATAGAAACTTGCCAGCGGAAAATTCCGAAGGAATTTTCCAAGTAAGCTAAAACTAGCCATTAATTTTATGCTTTGTTGTAACACGTTTTTTTTTATTCAACATTTGATTTTAAATCCTCTCTAATTAAGTCTAAAAATTGTCTATAAATTAAAGAAATTCCTTCAATATTATTTCGCATTTCACGAGTGGTCATATATAATTCTTTAAACTCATCATCAGTTAAAACAGTTTCTTGTTCCATAAAGTTATGTATGTCTTGAAGTTCACTAATTATATTCAAAACTTTATCTTTGAGTTGTTTCTGATTCAAATCATAGAATATATTAATATGATGATGTTCAAAACTTGAAGGATTATTAATTCGTTCAGAAATATTATCAATACTTTTTACTATCGATTCCCTCAAACCATTAGGAGTTCTTTTTTCGTTTAGAGTTAAATCAAGATTTTGTAAAGTCAATTCATAAAAGGACAACTGCTCAAAATAGTATTCTGAAGCTTTTTTTGCAGCCATTATTTTCTCCTTCCAAAAAGCTTCTCTTAATTCTGCTTTTTTTCTTCTTTTTTCAAGCAAAAAATCAATAAGACTTTTGAAAATAAATCCTAAAGCAGTAAAGATTGTGGCTACACATAATGTCCCAATTTCCGGATATTCTTTTATAAAATCCCACATATTTTATTCTTATCGTATTTTTTGTTCAAATGTGTTACAACGGTTACGTATAATATTAGTGGCGCGTTTAAGCACTAAATTAGTAAATAGAAACTTGCCAGCGGAAAATTCCGAAGGAATTTTCCAAGTAAGCTAAAACTAGCCATTAATTTTATGCTTTGTTACCCACTGGTTTTATATTCTCACTGGAACAACAATAATTTCAGTTCCAAATAGTTTCTCCATTTCGGAAACAAAATCAGATTTTAAATCCCAATGTGTATTCCATAATGAAATTCCAATATTGCTAAATGCCCATTCTGGTTCAATTTTATATTCAGTCAGATGTCTTTTTTCTCCGCAACTTGGGCAATTTGGATAATCAGTTTCCGTATTTTCATACCAATTGGCAATCCATTCGTAACCAATATTTTCATCAATCGATTTATTACAATTCGGACAGTTAATTTCTAAATAAGCACCTTCCATTGGATGAAAAACTGTTCGTTTCTTATAAACAAGTTCAAGTCCGTGTGTTATTAAATCTTTTTGATAAGCCCATAATTCTCCATCATTGAAAATTGACGCAATATTTGGTTTGAATCTATACCCTTTTTCTCCCAATGTGCAATTTGAAAGTTTTGTTTCAACAATATCTTTTTCCTGAAACCATTTTAAAATTTCTTTTGCTTTTAATTCAGCATTTGGATATTCATTTTTATGTTTCGGAACTATATGTAAGCAATTATCACTCATTTTTGGTCAACTTGTGGGTAACGGTTGTGTATAAGAATAGTGCTGTTTTGTGTCCGAGGATTTTCCGCAGGAAAATCAGAGTGACCAAAAGTGCGCTAACCTTTTGATTTAGGAATAAATTTAAGCATTATTTTTATACTTTGTTGTGCATAGTTTTTATGCGTTAAATTTCGATTTTATTTTATTCCAGAATGAGCTTTTTTCAACGTAAAGTTTATTAATTGATTCAGCTATTTTTTCTACTTGTCTTGTTTCGTGATTCCAGAAATATAGTTCGTCAGTTAAATTTCCATTTCCGTTATGAGTCAAGATTAGTTGATTCCCAAATCCGTCCGCTCCAATTGCGATTCCATTGTCTGGAAATCCATTCCATTTACGAGCATTTTTTGTTTCAAGTCCGATGTGATTACAAGTCCGACTTATTCTTTTTTTGTCAGATTTGTCGAAAAACGGATGTAGCTTAAATCCAAATTCATCCGAAATCAATAATTCTCCACCATTAGATTCCATCATTCGGTTTTTAAATTCAGTTGGGAACTTTGCGTTCAGTTCTGATTCCGTTTCTTTTATATATTTTTCGTCAATTGGAAATGGCATTTTGAGGTTTTGTTAAATTATGCACAACGGTTACGTATAATATTAGTGGCGCGTTTAAGCACTAATTTAGTAAATAGAAACTTGCCAGCGGAAAATTCCGCAGGAATTTTCCAAGTAGGCTAGAACTAGCCATTAATTTTATGCTTTGTTAGGCATAGTTTTATTCCTTTTCAATCGAAGTTTCCCATCCATCATATTCTCCATTAAATTTCTTCGCTCTTTTTCTTAAATCTGAGGTAATTGGATAAATTGAATCAATATTCACATTGTCTATTCTCCAAATTTGTAATTCAAATGGAAGGTTCGTTTCTTTATTAATTCCAGCGTTTTGCACCTTGAAATTTGACTTTTCTAAATCCGCTTTGCATTTATTCATATCAGATTCTTTTGAAAAATAAAGCCAATGGTCAACTCTTCTTGATTTCGTTAAATTGTCTCCTGCATCCTCCAAATTTCGTAATACAGATTGGTCAGCCATATAATTTCTAGTTTCCTCGTTTGGATATAAGAAATCTCTATAATATTTCCATTCCTTATCTTCTTTTACATTCAAGTAAAATTTATATTCAGGATAATTAGTTTTGTAAAAATTCTCAATTTTTGAGATAATATTTTTTTGTTCTTTAATATAGAAATATTCAAGTCTTTCATTGTTATACATAAACGAACCAACTAGAATAAATTCCGTTTCTTTTTGTATTATTTCAATTAGTTCATCAGCAACTTTGTGTAAAATACTAAAAGTCTCATTTTCTGGAAATCCGTTTTCTTTTGAAGTTTCATAAGTTAATCCAGTAACCAAAACAAAATCAAATTCTTTTATTGGTGTAGAATTGATTAAATCCATTCTTAATGTAGTAGAACCAGGTTTTTCATTTTCATATGTTGCCATATAAGTGTCCCATTGTTCCTCCGAATTTTGTGCAGTCATTTGTGTAGTTGAAAATATTATTATCAATAAAAATGCAATTGATTTCCTCATTTTTTTTTAAATTATGCCTAACGGTTACGTATAATATTAGTGGCGCGTTTAGGCACTAATTTAATAAATAGAAACTTGCCAGCGGAAAATTCCGAAGGAATTTTCCAAGTAGGCTAGAACCAGCCATTAATTTTATGCTTTGTTGGCAAATCGTTATTTT
>NZ_JBISCC010000093.1:0-9477 GCF_044385915.1 Thalassobellus citreus
GAGAGAAAAGATTTTCTGAATATTGGAAATAATGGAAGTTTTGACGGATTGGGTTATACTTACTATTTCATTGAAAAAAAAGAGAACAACAAATATCTTATAAGAAAAGTTTACCCTGTTATTTTTGAATAATTAACAAAAAAATAAAAATACGTTAGGCAACAAAGCATAAAATTAATGGCTAGTTTTAGCCTACTTGGAAAATTCCTGCGGAATTTTCCGCTGGTAAGTTTCTATTTACTAAATTAGTGCTTAAACGCGCCACTAATATTATACGTAACCGTTAGCACCAATATGAGCAAAACCCTTCAAAAATTCATTTCTTATTTTACAATCAGTAGTCTAGTTTACTACTTTTTCTTAATTGTTGAAACTACCAGCTTATACTACAACGAATTTGGTCTCGACTTAGGAAATACATTTATGGTTAGTTTTAGCTCAATTGAATCGGTTATTAACTTTGGAGTTTTCATCTCGATAATTTTAACTTCATCCGATTTATTAAAAGAAAATTTTCCAATTTCAAAAATTATTAAATCTGGAATAGCTATTTCACTTCTAATTGGAGGAATAATTTTCTTCCTATTAAATAATGTAGTTCCAGAAATAAAAATGGAATCCTATTTGAATAGATACGAAAATGCAAGAAAAGAAGCATTTAGTTCCGAAGAAAGAGTAAAGAAAATTAATGATCTAAGGTCTAGAGATGCGAATATAATGAGTATCGGATTAATAAAGAAATTCACAGACTCATTAAAAAATCAAAATACATCTCAAAAGAAAATAATTTCTGAATTATTTCAAAAAATTCCTGACAGTATCATTAATAATGATTTTTCAAATAAAGAACTTAATAAATATGGAGTTTCGAAAAATAAATTGACATCTGATTTTAACCGTAGAGATTTAATTAAACTAAAAACTGAAATTAGAAAAAATGAGGTTTTAGAAAAACAACTAAGGACTTCTAATTGGAAAAAAAGCGAACGTTATTTAAATATGTTTCTAACCATATTTTTAACTTGTTTTGGACTTGTCATTGGCGTAAATTTTAAGAATCAAAAAATATTTTCATTAGTCTGCGTTGGAATCGTAATTTATTCACAGACTTTGACTTTATTGAGTACTATGTCAGATTATTTCATAAACGAAAAGAACTTAATTGGACTGATTTTTAAACTAATATTAATTTTAGTTGTGTTTTTATATTTAATCTATAGAATGCAAACGTATAAAAATACTGGTGCTAACAAAGCATAAAATTAATGGCTAGTTTTAGCTTACTTGGAATTTTACCAACAATTATTGCTCTTGTCGACATATTAAAAAGCGAATTCACAGAAAACAATAAGATTGTTTGGCTTTTAGTAGTTTTATTTACAAACTTCTTTGGAGCTATTTTATATTTCCTTATTGGGAGAGAACAGAAAATAAAAGAATAAACAGACTTAAAACAAATTTACGGAATATAAACGAGGACTAAAATCATTTCGGACTTTTGAGCTTGTTTGCGGAACAAAATAAAATCGGACAAATAAAACATCTGACTTTCGCCAGATTGCGGAAACAATATTTGACCGAAAAAAGAAACTGATAAAAATATTTATCTGACATAAAAAGCACTAAAACCCAACATCACATATAAAAAATGCTTATTTTAGTTCTAAATCAAATGGTTATTACTCCTTTGCTTGCTTCTGATTTTCCTTCGGAAAATCCTCGCACACAAAGTCGCACTTTCCATATGCACAACCGTTGTATGCAATGCCGGAAATGACGATTTCAATAGAAAATTATGAAAAATATTTTATTAATATTTCTTTTAACACTTTTTAGTTGTTCTGAAAATCCTGAAATAAAACCTTACGTTGACCATTTAAGAAAAGTAGAAAAGAAATCTGCAAAAAATTACATTTTGCAACAATTTGAAAAACACGATATTGTAATTCTATGCGAAAGGAATCACAGTGAATTTTCTCAATACGAATTAATAAAAGAAGTTATATCTGAAGATTATTTCAAAAAAAATGTAAAAAATATTTTTATAGAAAATGGAATTATTAACCTGCAACCAGAAATTGCAGAGTTTTTAAAATCAAAGAATTTAGATAGCCTTTCCATAGAAAAAAGAGTAACCAAGTTTCAACAGAATGCTAGTTTTTGGTTTATTTGGGAAAGATATAGTTTTAAGTATCTTTTAAAAACTATTTACAACATAAACAACACATCAGAAAATCAAATTTCACTTTATCCTTCTGATTCTGAATTTGATTGGAATAAAGTAAAAAACGTTGAAGATTACACAAGAGAACAAGATTTTGAAATTGAACCAAGAGATAGTATAATAGCTTATAACATCATCAATCAATACAAAAAAATAAAATCTAAAAAGAAAAAGAAAGCACTCGTTATTTTAAATTACCGACACGCTTTTAAAATTCATACAATTAGAAGTAATGGAGATTTACAACAAAATTCTGGTAAATATCTCAAAGATTATTTTGGTAATCGTGCAGTAAATATTTTATTAAATTGTCCCATTTTTACTAGAAAAGATAAAAAATGGACATATGAACTCAATCAAAATGGAAAATGGGATGCGGCATTCAAGAAACAGAACCTTGATAATATTGGATTTGATTTTGAGAACTCTGCTTTTGGAAACGATGACTTTGATATGTGGAACGGAATGGTAGATATTAAATATAAAGATGTGTTTGATGGTTTTGTGTTTTATAAACCTATTGAAGAACACGACTTAATAGACAATTTCAACGGTATGATTTCTAAAGATTTTGAGAAAGAAATGTTCAGAAGATTAAAAATACAATCAGAATATTTCGAGAATAGCTCATTATTAGAAAAACTAGAAAATATAGATTTTAGAGAAAATCTTGTGAAAGAATGGAATACTAAAAAATCTCAAAAATACCCAAACTTTGAACATTTATTGGAAAGTAGAGATAAATATTTAATTGATTAAAAAAACACTGCATACAACAAAGTATAAGAAATAATGCTTAAATTTATTTCTTAATCAAAAAGTTAGTGCGCATTTGGTCTCTCTGATTTTCCTACGGAAAATCCTCGGACACAAAACCGCACTATTCTTATACACAACCGTTGGCAACAATACCTAAACAGAATGGCAGTTTGGATTCAAATAATTGGATTACGAAAATCAGACTCAATTGAGAATGATAAAAATATGATTTCTAAAATTCTTAAGAATGAGAAATTTGACTTTGGTTTTGTAAATAAGAATTCTGGACTTGAATTTGAAAAAGTTAATTGGAATTTAACTCAATCCAAAGGAGTTGAATATTTTGAATTGCCAATTCTTGACCAATCTTTAAGGATTTATTTCGATAATCCGAATTTTATTGAATTTTCAGGCTCTTTTGGACTATTCAGTTCTTGGTTTCAATTTGCTGATAAAAAGCAATCTGAACTTACAAATGGAATTAGAAAAATATTTGGGAAAATTGCGTCTGAATATGGGATTTTGGAATTAATCTATTTTTCCGAATGTTTTTTTGAACTTGGAGAAATAAGGAATAAAGAAGAGACTTTTGAGGATTTAATGGAACGAATCAAAAATTATCCTGACCTCAAACGGGATGAATTATTTGGACTTGAATCGAATGAATATTATATTGAAAAAACAAGTACAGTTGCCAACAAAGTGTATAATTAATGGCTAGTTCTCGCCCACTTACGAAAATCCTCGCGGATTTTCTATTTGGTTTTTATTTGCTAAATTAGGTGCTTAAACGCGCCACTAATATTATACGTAACCGTTATAAACAAGTTGAAAAAAGTACTCCAATTAATATTTTTAGTTATTGCTTTAACATCTTGCAAAGCACAAGATATTAACGGAATTTATATATCCTACAATAATTATGTGATTGACAAAGAGGCAATGTTTACTTCTAGAAATGAAGGTTTTATAATTGACTTCGATAATAAAACTTTTAGTTCAATTTATAGTGACAGTATTGTACCTATTAAAATTGATTTTAAAGATTCCAAACTTGATTTCAAAACTGACTCATTAATTATTAATTTCAGAACTTTTGGAAAAGACTCGATTGAAATAGACTTCGAACAAAATATGATGCACGTTTTCAGACCTTTAAAATTAAATCACAAACTTTCAGTAAACAAAAGCCAAATTAATGATTTTCTAACCAAGAATAAGTTCGAGAAAATAAATGGAGGAATCGACTTTATTTTCAGTGATAAATTCTTTTTTCGTGATGAAATGTTTGAAAAACCGAAAAAGAAAAACGCTTTTATAAATAAAACTTGGAACGATGAAGGTTATTGGTATGTAAAAGAAATTAATCAAAACTATTTTTTAATATTTACACTTGACCAAACTTCCGACCAAAATATTTATCAAATAATTTCAATTGACAAATGTAAAATGCAACTTGAACAACTTCAAGAAGCGGATTTTGGAAACGTAAAATTAACTGAATTAAAAACCTGTTTATAACAAAGTATAAGAAATAATGCTTAATTTTATTTCTAAATCAAAAGGTTAGTGCGTATTTAGTCACTCTGATTTTCCTGCGGAAAATCCTCGGACACAAAAAACGCACTATTCTTATACACAACCGTTGGCAAACATTTGAGAAAAATCTCGAAAACATATGAATGACATTTTTTTTGGAATTATTTTTATTGCATTTGCTCTGTCTTTCTTTTCGTTTGGAATTGGAATTTATATGAATCTTTGGATTTATTATTCAGCTGATAAAAGCAAATATCCTCTTTTCCCAATTCTTAACCCATTTTCGTTTTCTTCTTATGAATTAATGCTAAAGTCAATGTTTAAAATAAGTTGGAAAGTCGAAAATCAAAACAAAAAATTAAAGCAGAAATCAAACAGTTTGCGAAAATTTTCGGGAATAATACTATTAATAACTGTAGCTATTGGAATTTTAAGTTTAATAATAACCTAAAACTGTAAACCGAATTGAAAAAAAGACATATTATCATAATTTCGATTTTATTAATTATTCTTTCCTTTTGGTTCGGAATGAAAGTTGAGCGTGAATTAGCAAGTTGGGACGAAATCGGAAAACCAGTATTTGAAAGGGAACAGATTTACTTTCCGAATAAAAAAACCTCTCTGTATCTGAAAAGTAAAAATTGGGGATTAACTGCTGACCATAAAACATCTGTAATTTCAACAAAAAGAGAAATAGAATTTCAACCTGACTCAATTTCTGAATATATTTTTCACGGATTTGGCGGAATAATATACAAAACGGAAAATGATACTCTGAAAATCTACTCAACTCAAAAACCGAAAATCCCACCGAAATTTGAATCGGAAATAAACGTGGAATTAATAGAATTTAAGAATAATCTGGAATGGATTAAACTGAATGATAAAATAAAAAACGAATATCGAAAATTTGAATAAAAACGATTTACCAACAAAGTATAAGAAATAATGCTTAAATTTATTCCTAAATCAAAAGGCTAGTACGCATTTGGTCACTCTGATTTTCCTGCGGAAAATCCTCGGACACAAAACCGCACTATCCTTATGTACAACCGTTGCCAAAAATTGCGCTCACTCAAAACCGGAAAAATATTTCCTGAATTTTATAGAAAAAAAAGACTTCTAAAACGCTGAGCACTCACTCACCGATTAAAAATTATTGCAGAATATGAATAAGTTTAAGGAATTTTTACTCAAACGCGGAATTTCATAAAACTGAAAACAAAAACGGAATTATGAACTAAAAAAAGCAACTATTTGGCAACAACGTTTATAAAAAAATGCTACTTTTAGCTTTATCAAAAGTTTGTGCTTTATTTGCTTGCTTCTGATTTTCCTTCGGAAAATCCTCGCACACAAAAACGCAACTTTTCATAAACAAAACCGTTAGCAAAAATTAAAAAAATGAACAGAATATTAGCCATTTTATCAATTGGATTTTTACTACACTCTTGCTCACCGAAGATTAGAAGTAGCTTGACGGATACTAAATTCTCTACGATACAAGATAATATCCAAATTTTTATTTTAGGTATTAATGAGGAAATTCCTGAAAATTCAAAATTTGTTGGAGATTTAAAGATTGGAGATTCAGGATTCTCAACTGACTGCGGATACGAAACAGTTATTGAAAATGCAAAACTAACAGCCAAAAAATATGGAGCTAATTTAATTCAACTCATAGAGGTGAAAGAACCAAATTTTGGAAGTACCTGCTATCGCATTAAGGCCAAAATGTATAGGAATTTAGAAAACAAAAAACTAATCGAATTAATTGATAAACACGAAATAAAGAATAAATCAAGACTACCAGATAATGCAGATTATGCTATTGTATATTTTTATAGACCAAAGAATTTTGCTGGTTCATTTATCGGTTATAAAATTAAACTTGATAATGATTCTATAATTGGACGAGTTCGTAATGGAGAAAAATTTACTTACAAGACTTCAAATTTTGGTAAAATTACTTTTTGGGGTGTTACGGAATCAAAAGATTCTGTAGAAATAAACATAAAAAAAGGACAAGAATATTTTGTCCGATGTGGAATAAATATGGGAGTAGTCATTGGAAGACCAGATATGTATTTAGTAGATAATAATGTAGGAATTAGAGAATATGAACAAATGGAATAAAAACTTTTGCTAACATCGTATAAAAATAATGCGTAGTTTAGTGCTTAATCGAGAGTTCGTACGCTTTTGTTACACAACCGTTGTAAAACATTTGAATGAAAATACCGAGCATAACATTTAAAGCACCTGAACCTGAATTAAAAGTCATTAAATCAGTTACAGTTTATATTTCGGAAAAATACTCTGAAATAATAATTGCTCCTATTTCTAAAGAACCAAAAGATAGTTATCATTACGAACAAAAGGATTGTGAAATAATTGACTTGACATCTTCAACTGAAATTATTGGAGAAGCAATAAAGCGGAATTTCAACAAATTCGATATAAAAGAAAAAAAAGAAGGAATGGGTAAAAAATCCGACTGGCCTGCTTTAAAAGCAAGTAAAGAAAAAAGTGGTCGTGGTTTTGAGGAAAAGTATCGCAGAATTTCAATTTGTGGAATAACAGACAGAAACAGTTCGTTGAAAATTGAAACTGTATTAAATTCACCAATCGGAATTGAATTGACAAGTACGATTTCTGCTCATTGCGAGCCATCCGATTTAGGAAATAGAATTTTAAAAATGTTTCGTTCGGAAATAATAGAAAGAAAAATATGATTAAGCCAATCAGAATAATTGAATCCGATGTTGAAGTTGAACTTTATACCGGCACTTTTGGAGTTTATGTTCTTGGTGGTTGGGATGTTGTAGTAGAAGATTTTACTTTCTCTCTGACAAACACGAAAACTGGTAGAGTAGTTAATCCAAAAGTTACGCAATGGAGAGTACAATCATATGAATATGGGGAAAGAGCAAAAAAAATTATGAATCTTGACATTCCAGAAAGAGGTAAATACGCAATTATTTTTAAAAATCAAGACAGCTTAAAAGTTTGGAAAGCAGGTTTACCCTTAATAAGTAGATTACTTACGCAACCAATTGAAAAACAATGGATTCAAATTTGTATAGTTTAAAGAATAGAATAACAAAAACGTTTTACAACAAAGTATAATAAATAATGCTTAAATTTATTCCTAAATCTAAAGGTTAGTGCTTTTTTAGTCACTCTGATTTTCCTGCGGAAAATCCTCGGACACAAAAACGCACTATTCTTATACACAACCGTTACCTGCAAGCTGAAACAAACATCGAGAATGCATAAAATTCTATTCATAATATTAACGACATTGCTTTTGTCGTGTAATACAAAATCTGACAACAATAGTCAAAAACATTGGGCTTATAAAATTGATTATGATTTTGAGAAACGAAATGACTCTGTGAAATCGATTGGACTAATTCAATTTTTAAGAACTAAATCAATAAAAGATAAAAAAAGAGAAGAAATTTATAACGAGGATTGGATACCAGCAATCCAATATGAGATATTCAATATTTCGGACTTTGAATTTTGCGAACAAGCCTCATTAAGAACAAAACGATTAGCAAGTTGTCTTCCGCCAAATGTTGGTGGAGATTTGATTGTTGTTCAGAACTATATTTTTCTAAATCGTTCTGTTTGTCTTAATTGTATTGGAACCGAAAATAAAGTTGATTATTGTAGACCAATTGTGAATAAAGTATTGTCTGACTTGGATTTGACCAAAACCAATAATTTAATGGAAATTGACAAAGAAATCGGAATGAAAATAAAAAGAATTGAATAAAGCCAGCAGGTAACAAAGCATAAAATTAATGGCTAGTTTTAGCTTACTTGGAAAATTCCTTCGGAATTTTCCGCTGGCAAGTTTCTATTTACTAATTTAGTACTTAAACGCGCCACTATTCTTATACACAACCGTTGTAACTAATTTAAACAAACTCTCCGAATTGAAATTTGTAAATATTATAAAAATCATCTCTTTAGTTTCTTACTCTCTTATTATTTTAACAGGACAAATGATTGGGATACCTTTTATAGTATGGTTATTTTGGACAAGTTTTGAATTTGGAAATAGCAACCAAATATTTGCCTTTTTAGGACTAATTGGTTTAATATTAATGTTTACCAAATATTACAAGAATAGAATATTCAAAGCTTTTATTTTTGTATTAATGCTAGTGCCAATTGTTAGACGTTTAACAGAAGTTCCAATTGAAAACTTTAATTATTTGGCATTTCAAATACCATTATTAATTTTCATTATGACTTGTTTGATTTTAACTTTTAAACCGAATACCAAATGAAACGCATAATATTCGGAATTGTAATGATATTATTCATCGGAATTTTAATTTCGCTATGGAATATCCCCATGACTAAATTTAGCGTTATCGGAACTTATGCAAACACAAATTACGAAAAAAAGCATTGTTGTATAGAATCTCCCCATAAAGCGGAAAATCTGACTTTAAAATCAGATGGAACATTTTCAAGTGATTTTTACGGAAACGGAAATTATAAAGTTAGTTACGGAATATTGAATACGGAAATTGAATTGCATTATGAAAATATAAACGGAAAATCAGTGTATCACAGTTATTTTATTAATAAGATTTTTGAAAACCCAAAAATAGTATTGAACTACGATATGAATCATTATTATCAAAAAACTGAATAAAAAAAACTGGTTACAACAAAGTATAAGAAATAATGCTTAAATTTATTCCTAAATCAAAAAGATAGAGCGCATTTGGTCTCTCTGATTTTCCTGCGGAAAATCCTCGGACACAAAACCGCACTATTCTTATACACAACCGTTGTAGCACATTTGAGAAAAGTATGAAATTGATTTTAAAAATTGTTTTTCTAAGTATTGCATTTTCAATTAATGCTCAAGAATTTGAATCTTTCGATATCAATTCAATTAACATCAAGAATTGGAAGAATACACCTCA
>NZ_JBISCC010000094.1:0-237 GCF_044385915.1 Thalassobellus citreus
TAGAACAGTGAATGTGATTCCTGATACAACGGCACCTGTTATTACTCTTACGGGAGCAGCGTCTATCGATATTAATGTTGGTGATACTTATTCTGAATTAGGCGCTACGGCTTCTGATAATAAAGATGGTGACATTTCTGCAAACATTGTTATTGGTGGTGATACTGTTAATTCTAATGTAGCAGGTACTTATATTATTACTTATAATGTTTCTGATGTGGCTGGAAATCCTGCAAC
>NZ_JBISCC010000112.1:0-86631 GCF_044385915.1 Thalassobellus citreus
AATCATTTAAAAAAACAGTTTTCTCTTGAGATCTGTTGGCACGGTAAATACAACGCATTAAAACCAATACATCGCGTTCCATATCTCTACCTAAACTATACTTATATTCTTTAGGAAAGGTTTTAGTACTTACAAAAACTTATAACACCAATTTATATGTGTCTCTATATACAGGTAACTCTGTGTGTAATGCCATTTTTTTTAAAAATAAACCGACCGCTTACGCGGTAAACTTTTTTAATAACTAAATAATTAAATAACTAAAAAGCCCGAACGGGACGCACAACGTACGTGCTGCCCTTAAGGCCGCTGATCTGATTACCATTGGAGAAATTCTGGGACCACGCGGCAGCGGTACCGGACTCCGTAGAACACCAGTAGTAACCCAGATAAAAATCGCTACCACTATTTAAACTTGCACCAGCATTTATTTCGGTCTTTTTATCATACATTTCAGCTAACTCATCCTTACTAGGTAAAAACCAATCGGAAAAACCTCCTCCAGTATAAGCATTCGCTAAACCAGCTGCGTAAGTTGTTTCTAGAGCTCCTTGTACGCTTATAATAGTATCTGTATTAGCTAAGCCTGTTCCAATAGCTGTTGCTGTTGCTCCTGTTTCAACATAACTACCATTATACCATCGATTTCCAGAGCTTTGATCTTCTACTGCACAAACTAAACCATGAGAAGAATCGGTTGGATCTATCCAAAAAACAATGCCGCCGTGCATAAATTTGCCTATCTCTAGTAGTTCTGATGCTACTAATCCGCTTACTGTATTCAAAAAATCTGTTCCGTCATAATAACATAATCCCTTTGGATCACAATCTAAACAATAAACAACCAAACCCTCGGCTGGTGAAACTATGGATGTCATATCGGAATATGTCATTCGAGGAGGCAAAAATCCCTGTGTTGTTGAACTTAATTCTAATACCGATGAAGCATCTGGCGTTGGTGTTCCTATACCTATCTGTGAATATCCCGAAATTACAACTGTAAATAGTAAATACAAACTAAGTAAATTTGTTTTCATTGTTTTTATTGTTTTTATTGTTTTTATTGTTTTTATTGTTTTTATTGTTTTTATTGTTTTTATTGTTTTTAACAAAAACATTCATAAGCAAAGAAACATGCTTATTTTAAACTTTAAAAAACCAAAGTAATAAACGGAATATATTATAGATAAGTGAATAATTATAACTAAAACTCTTTTATAACCACTGTGCTTTTAAGTTATTAATATTACTTCTTAATACAAAGTTTTTAACAAACTGAACTACTGCCATTCTATTAATTTTGGACAAGATTCTATTTTTTAATCTATCAAAAGATTTGACATAATTGCGTCTCATAATAAATTCATCACATAATTTGATAAAAACAAAGTTTCAATACGTTTTCTTGATTTTTAACCCCCATTACCTCTCCACTATTGGACAAAAGGTTTCTTAAAAAAGCTACGATTACAAAACAAATACAACGCTACTTATAAAATAGTATGCGTTAGATTTAAACATGTATCTTTAAAGAATTGCTCTAACTACACTATTAAGGTGTTTGATATAATTTATATGCTCCTAAACAACTTAAAATTTATTATGAATTCTATTTTGATCTAATACTTGCATGATTTCTTGATAATTATAATACAAGACCCCTCCAACCTTGGTATAAGGTAATGTTCCATTGATTCTGAGGTTTTGTAAAGTCCCTGGAGAAATTCCTAATAAGTTTCTAACTTCTGGTGATTTTAACCATTTTTTTGGTGGCTGTAAAGATTGATTGTTAAGTAATTGCTTAATGTCATCGAGTAGTTCCATTTTAAAATTTCGAAGATCTTCGGATGTAATAATTGTTGCTCCCATTTGATTTTTTTTAGTTTAAAACAAAGCCGCCAATACTTAAAAAAGGCAGAGACGGCTTTGAATTGATTTGACTTTCGAGTTACAAATCTGGGAGAGTATTTTTTATTATCATCCATAGAAGCCCCCAAGATGGGTGTTTTTTTATCCTTTTTTTTTAATAAATATTATAGATATATAAACGATCTAGTTTTCATGTTAACATGAAAACCATTTAAATTAGCCCCTATTTTAAACATTAATAGCGTGCCCCAAGATGGGGATAACTAGGGATTATTTATCAGACTCTTCAAAACGCTTATTTAAGCTATCAATTAAGCTATCTAAAAACTTCGTTTTACTACATTTCCGTGCTCTTATCTCAATAAATGTGTGGTAGTAATTTCCTAAATCTATATTAAAAATTTGTTCAAATAAGGACGCCAATTCTTTAATATCAGCAGTACCACTATTAATCGTACCACTACTTTGCAAGGCATATATCAATTCTATTAAATCTGTTTTGCTTCCTGTCCAGAAAAGCTTTGATCCTGGTTTCATAACATTTTTTTTAGTTGGGTTAGTATCCGTTTCTAAGGCTTCTATTTCCTGTTGTAGATATACAATGAGCATATCAAAAGCCATAATAGTCGCGACTGTATTATCCTGACATGTAGAGAACTCATCATCTATAAAGGCATGAAACGAATCTGTTAGAGAACGTAAATCTGATTTTCCTCTAACAAAATATTGTTCATCAAGGGTCGTAGCTCCCCTGCGGTAGTAATGATAGAATTCTAAGTTATCATTAAAAAAAACCTGTAACTTATTAATTTGATTATTTAGGTATTTAATTTGAAACTTAGAACTGCTTCTAGGGCGTTTACTTTCAATATTATATAACTTTACATAATATATCAGCTTACTAATAATTTGTGGTTTAATATGTTTAAAAAACTGTATTTCATCCTGAGTAGACAAAAAACCATTTTTAACAACTTCATTTCTAAGACATTTAATACATTTCTCAGTATGATTAATCCCTGTTTCTGCTTTATATAAAATATCATCACAGCGAGACTCTAACGTTTCTAATTTCGCTTCAAATTCCGATATTAATTCTTGATACATCATTGAAAAACAAACCTCTCTTATCCATTATCATTCTAATATTCCCATAAGCTCTAAGGTGTAATTATCTGAGGTTTGTATATATGCGTATTTTTCCTCAATAGTAGCCCCCAATTTCCGTTTCTCAAAAGAAGCAGTCATTCCTAAATCAATATGCCTAAAATTTAAATCAATACCTCGTTTTATGGTTTGATATAAAAGCTGTCGATAAGTGTAAAATTCTCTGAGATACTTATAATCCATACCCACAAAAGCAGGAACGTATGTATGGTTTTTATTATTATAACAAAGCATGACTCCAATGATTTGATTTGGACTTTCTAGTAAACTAATAATGATAAATTCCCAGTTAGGGTGAGTTCCCATCGACTTAAATAGTTTTTCAGGAAAAGAAAAGGTATTCAGCCCTAAATTATTTTGATGCACATTGGCATACAATTCTTGAATTTGTTTTAATTGATTGTTGTCGCAATTTTTCATTACTTCAATTTTCAATAAAGACTCATACGCTAAAATTTCTTTTCTTACATGTTGCCTATTTCTTGAAGATAATTTTGCAACATAGTTTTCAATAGTGCTTTCCGTTCTTAAATCAATGGTACACGTATTAGGCATTTGAACTCTCACAAAACCCTGACCTTGAAAATAAGAATGTAAAGGGTCTTGCTCAGAAAAATCTCTAAGCACTACCATTTTAGCATTGAAATCCTGTTCTAAAGTTTCTATAGATTGCATAAGAACATGTAATGCTTGCTGCTTTAATGGATGCTTCTCATCAATAAACAAATGATTTCCTTCTGTAAAAAGCGAACCTATACTCAATACATTAGACGTTAAATAATAAGGGTTTGTTTTTCGTTCTTTTTCAATAGTTTCAGATGCACTTACTTTAGCAAGCATATCATCTTTCCATAAACCTATGGTTAGATATGTTGCAATAATTGGGTTGTGATTATTATCATATATAATCAAATATTGGAACGTCCAATTATGCTCTTTTAATTCATTACCGCTAAATACTTGTTCTAGAAATTTAAGGCCTTCCCAATCATAAACCCCATGCTTTCCAACACAATCATTCCAAAGACTTTTATCAAATTTCAAAATAGAATCTTCAATTTTAACAATCAAATCAGTCTGTACTTTATCCTCTACTTTTGATTTCATCTCTAATTTAAATGCTTTACAAACCCGATGTAAATTTGTATGGGTGTCTTCTAAAGCTTTTGGGAAATGATAAACCATCGCTGCAACCAAATCCTTAATTTCAGATTTCTCATTATGCCTTGAAATGGTAATTCTAACCCCTGTATTTTTGACAGGAACGGCAGGAAAAATTCCAAGATTCACATAAAAGCCTTCTTTCATAAGTCGACTAACAAAATTATAACCTGTCTTAGGCATCCCTGTCCCTATAAAAAATACTGGAGAATTATTTTTATCAATGAGAGGCAGGTCAGTATCTTGTAACAAACTGTTGAAATACTCTACACGTTCCCTCAAATCATTTTGAATCTCATAAATTTCAGGAGTTAAGTGAATTTTAGCAGAGGCCGTTGCAGCGGCAACGGAAGCCAGTTCTAGTTGTGCTGAAAACGTTAAAGGCCCTCCGAAGGTTTTTATTTCATGATACATTTTCTTATTAGAACAGACCAATACTGCGCCACTAGCTCCAAAGGTTTTACTCAACGTTCCAAATAACAAAATATTTTCAGAAAGCGCATCCAGTTGACTCAGCGCATAACCTGTTCCATTTTTACCTATCCAACTCATCCCATGTACATCGTCAATATAAAGGTGTAATTGCGGATATTTTAAACTCAGGGATTTTAAGTCTTTAAGTGGCGCAAAATCTCCATACATGGAATATATACCGTCTGCCATGTACCAAATTCTTTTACGCTTATCAGAAAGTGATTTTATCTTATCTTCTAACATATTTAAATTATTGTGCCGAATCATATCAATAGGAACACTTCTATTCTTCAATACCTTGGCTGCACTCTGCACACTCCAATGCACTTGATGGTCTAGTATTATGGCATCCTGATCACTAACAGCATTAGGAATCACTCCCATGTGTCCTAAAGTGCTATTTTTGGTAATTATTATGGGATTCTGGTACATCTCGGTAAGTTTCTCCTCCAACTCCTTATAGAGTGGATTAGATATATAAGATTTAGACAAAGGAAACTGAGTACCATATTTAGTAATAGCATCTATCGCTGCTGCCTTCAATCTTGCATCCTGTTCCAGCCCTAAATACCCTGTTGTTCCAAAATGAAATAGTTTTCTTTTATTAATACCGATGGTTCTTCCTGAAAAACCATCCCCTTCGGCATACAAATGCATAACACCTTCTTGTTTTGCATCCGTAAAAACCTCGTTTACCGTGTCTAAAAAATTGTTGTGTTTTATTTTTGCCATCTGATTATATATTTAAATGTCATATAATTTAGATGAATTTGCAGGAGATTGAAAAATAACCACTTTCCATAATCCTTTAGAGTAAACTTTTAATCCTTATTAGGCAAACAAAAGACATCAGGCATCGGTGATTTTCAATGTATAGCAAATGATTTTATTGATAATTTTGTATGTTTATAATGAAAAACCAGTTTTCTATTTACCATGCGAAATTATTTTGAAAATGACTATGCATCGTATAAATTCCTAGATGATGGCATCTTACACATTATATATCACCAAGGTGTGAGTATAGACTTAGATGCTGCTATTCAAGTAGTCAAGGACAGGCTATTACTTCATGAGGGGCAGTTCCTACCTATTCTATGTGATATACGAGGTATTAAAAATATTAATAAGTCGGCAAGAGCTTATGTAGCTATGGAAGGATCAACATTAATAAAAGCCGTGGCTGTAATTATTGAACCTCCAGTTTCCAAAATGCTATCTGAATTCTATATTCGAACGAGTACCCCTCAAATTCCAACAAAATCATTTGAAAATAAAGAAGATGCTTTAAAATTTCTACGCGCATTCATGACTTAACATAACCAATAAAAACTATAAATAATTCTATTTTTTGATTAAAATTAAAGTCTCTCACAAAAATAAATTAAATACCCCTATTAAAAAGTGAGTGAAAATAAAAAACAAAGAATACGACAAATTAACCAAATGGTATTAGAAATGGCATCTGGCAATTTCTTTTATCGTTTGGAACGAACATCTAAAAATGATAATATTGAAGCCATCAGCATATCTCTTAATATGCTAGCTGAAGAGATACAAGAAAACATGCTACATCAAGGGTATGCTAATTTAAATAACATCATAATAGACATTATCCAAATGAGTTTCATTATAAATCAAGATGGTCTTATTGACATGGCTAATCAACAAGCAAGCAATATTTTGTCGTCTTTACATGGCAGTATCATTGGAAAACCATTTACAGATTACCTGGTTGAAAAATCAAAACATATTTGGGTAGAGACCTGGCATAAATTAACTCAAAAGCAATGTGAGGACACATCCATAAAATTAACCTTCAAAGCAAAAGACCATTTAACACTTCCAAAAATTTGTTATCTCAGTACTTTTAAATCGAAGAATAACTCTCAAAACAAAACCCTTCTTACAGTCATTCTACATACAAACAGTCAAAACCTTTTAGAAAACGAATTAAAACAACATGTAATTCAATTCTCTAACAAGCAAAAACAGGCTTCAAAAGAGGTTTCAAGCAACCAGAGAAAATCAAAAATCCGATTAAATCATGACGATATACGCAAAATAAGAAAAGGGCATGATATGATAATTAATCATCTTGAAAAAGATTTCCCATCATTAAAAGACTTTGCTTTAGAATTAGGGACAAACGAATTCAAATTAAAATACGGATTTAAAGAATTATATGGTACATCGGTATATCGCTTCTTAATGGAAGAACGCTTACGAAAATCAAAAATGATGATTCAATACACGGATCATTCCCTTAAATCCATTGCCTATAAGACAGGCTTTAAAAGTATGGCTCATTTCTCAAGAACTTTTAAAAAAAGATACGAATACACCCCAAGTGCCCTACGTAAAAAGTCATTAAATAAGGATATATAAAACCCTCTAAGCCTTTTTTTCTAATTAAATCCTTTACAGTCAAAAATTTATCCCTTTCTAATAATTTTTACTATCGAATTTTACCATATCAAATCAAAAGATATGGCACCTTCAACAAAACACATTCAAATTTTACTGCAAATATCCCGAATACTCTTTATCATATTATTGGTATATGCAGCAACAACTAAACTTCTTGAATTTGATCAGTTTCAAATACAATTAGGTCAATCTCCAATTATTACTAGGTATGCTAATCTATTCGCCTGGGGCATTCCCCTAATTGAACTAGTGCTTTCAAGTTTATTCTTAGTCCCAAAATATATGCTTTTAGCCTTTTATGCGAGTTTCTCACTGATGGTTTTATTTACAACTTATATCATACTCATTTTAAACTTTAGTGACTATATACCCTGCTCATGTGGTGGTGTGTTAGAAGAATTGGGATGGACAGAGCATATTATATTTAATATCCTATTTATTGCAATGGCACTAATCTCGATCTATTATTTAGAAATAAACCCTTCAACCAAAAAAAACAAAATATCATGAAAGTTCTCAAAACTCTTTTTAGATTAATCATTCTTGGGGTACTGAGTAGTGCGCTTATGGTTATCATGTTTTTACTTTCCGAAAATCAAATACATCGTAACAATGCCTTTGTTAGAAGATACCCTCACCACCCAATTAGTAAAACCTACAACCTTTCTCTTAAATACAACTCCTACTATATAGCTGGTTACAAAAACAACATCCTATATTTAGGAAATACAACAGCTCCATTACATCTTTTACAAGTAAACTTAAAAACAAAAGACACTCAACACATCCGAATTAGATTAGAAAGAAAGGATTTCCCATTCCGGTCAATAAGCATAAAATTACATCCACCATATTTCTTTGTAATGGACGGAACCATACCTTGTGTTTTTCGTGGCACTATGGAAACATGGCAAGCAAGACTATGGATGAAAGACAAAGCCTATTTTACAAATGCTACACCTATAGATTCAAATACCTTATATATAAAAACGATTAGTAGTAAAGCAAATAACAGCATACTCGGTATCATAAAAAAAAGAAAAGATTTTGAAGTCAAATTGAATTCTAACATATTAGAAAAACAAATAGATGGTATGTTCGACGTTGATGGATCCATGATCGTTTCTCAAGATAAAAAGTATTTAGGCTATGCATATTTCTACCGAAACCAGTTTATGGTAATGAATTCTAGTCTGGAATTACTTCATAGAGAAAAAACTATAGATACAGTCAGTAAGGCACAAATCCAATTGACTCCAATAAACAAGAACGGAGAAGTTAAAATGAAAGCACCTCCATTGGAAATAAATAAGACAGCAACACTATACCAAAATTTAATAATGTTTCATTCTAATAGACTAGGGAAATATGAAGAGCGAACCATGCTTAATCAAGCATCCATTATTGACGTTTATAATTGGAAAAAACAAACCTATCTATTTAGTTTCTATATCTATAACATTCATCAAAAAGGAGTTAAGGAATTTAATATTTATGACAATCATTTGGTGGCTATTATTGATAATGTGCTTTCAGTCTATCAACTAAAACCAGCATATTTCAAAAAACATACTACTATATAAAAAATTACCGGCCGGTAACAGGAGTAAGATCGAAAACCTGTATAAAAGAGTAGATCATAATATTCATATAAAAACAATCATTATGAAAACTTTCAAATTTAAATTGTTAATTCCGGTTGTAGCAATCATTTTTGCTTTAACCAGTGCCTTTGCCACGTCAACTAATACTGATGTAGATGCCCTTGCTGTTGTTGATGGCTATATTGATGCGCCTGTACCTTGTACTGAGCGAATTAATTGTTCTCCAACTGGAAATATTCTTTGTACTAATGCTCAAGGACAACAGGCTTACGGAAAATTTTATCCAAACCAAACATCTTGTCCTAGAGTCGTTTTCAAACCTTAAGGGATTTTTGGTTTAAAAAAGAAAAGGGGTCTTATTTAGCCCCTTTTCCACATTAAATCTTGGTTCATTTTATTTCAATATGTTGACACATACAAAATATTTGCCATTAATCATCTATTCATTAAGATACCGTCAATTTTTTGCAAGCACAACCTTAGATGACTAAAAGTAATACGATCTTTAACAGCTTTTCCTGTACTTACAATGTCATTTTTCAGTAACATGAGTTCAGACAAAAACAAACTTTTTGAATAGTCGCTATATGAATAATAAACATTACTAGGATTTGTGTCACCATATTCCTTTGGTTTTATAATAGCTTCCGTTAGAAAAGCTATATAGGCACTTTGTAACTCCTGACGATAGTATTTTATGTTTATATCTTCCTGTGATAGTTCACTCCAAAGTCCCTTTCGTAATTTTGACAGCAAACTTTTTATAAGCCATTCATCATTAGTAGATAATACTGTATTTTCCAATCGCTTCATTCTTAATGAACTCAATATTTCTGACAATAATTTTAATTGATATTCCGATATTTTATCCGCAGACATCGAATATTGAATCTTGGATGTAAACTCAGGATGTGCTAACCATTCAGGCACATTAAATGCGTTTAAAATTAGAAATTTCATGGCTTCTTGTTGCGTATTCATGGGTATTGGAGTAAAGACAGCCCCTTTCTGAACACCTGACTTATAATATGTCGTATAGCCACCAATTAAAGATATGACCTGCTGCATTTGGTTAAACCAAAATGTTAGCGTTTTACCATAGAGGCGTTCCAGTAATTCGCTATCCTTTTCAGTAGAAGTAACTTCTGGTAATAAAGCAATAACCCGTTTCATATTTTTCAGTCCTAGTTCCGTACTTTTTATGGGATTATCATTATCTGCTACATTATTGCTGCGGTCTGGACCTATATTCTCGTAATTACCAATATTATATCTATACCAAGGTTTAGAATCCTGCTGGTGTATCATTTTTTCTAAATAAGGAAATTCGTCTTGTGGTGTATCAATATTAGGAAAAGACGCATATCCCCATTTAATATTGTAAACATCGGTAGGTCCCACTTTTTGAATCAATAAAGATGGCGAAATACTATCCTCGGGTTGCACCACATAATTATGCCTTGTATAAGTCATGATACTTGGGGTATGCCCCATTTCTATAAGCCATTTTTGATTGCGCATTTTATCAAACGGATAAATATATTCACCATAGTTTCCGTCCTTAATTCCGAAAGCATGACCTGCTTCATGTGCTACAACAGATTGAATGAGTTGTCCCATTAAATCATCAGGAAAAGGGTATTGCTGAGCACGCTCATCTAATGGACTACATCTTATAAAATAAGTATCTGAAAGGAATTGGTAACCTGAACCAATTATAATATCGGACTTTAATATTTCACCAGACCTTAAATCTACTATTTTAGAAACATGGGAACCCGCATCATTAGCTTCTCCTCTTATGTCTTCCTTATTTACCCACCTTATAACAGAAGTGTTTACACTATTCAAATTCTTCTTTTCAACAGAGACTGCCTTAACCTGAATGGCATTTTTAAATCCAGCTGCTTCAAATGCCGGTAACCATTCTAGAATACCTGCTTCTATATAAGGCCTCCATTTCTTTGGAATATTTGGAGCTAAGAAAAACGTTATAGGCGTTATAGGTTCACTTACTTCTTTACTTTTATCTTTTTTCTCCAAACGCCATCTCGAAATACTTGCCTTAGCATATTTAGGAAAATGATTGATAGCACTAAGTTCATCCTCTGCAAAATATCCCATTCGATGATCAAACAATCTCGGTCTCATAGGTTCTGGTAATAGAAAAAAACTAAAATCAACTTGAATGGCCACCTTGTTTGCATTTTTTGAAATGACCCGATTAGTTTTAAATACAACCTCATTTTCTAAATAATTTACTGCTTCTATTACTGACAGATTAGAGAAAACCGTTTCTTTAAAACCGGAGTACCATGCAACACTATTCTCCTTTAATAAATCGGTAATATCGATACAAAATATTTTGGTAGTACTCTTTTCTTTAATAATAGAAAATGTTCCTATAATACTTTTTTCGAGGGATGGCTTGTTGTTTATAGGGATTATAGCACCAGAAAGCGATTTAATTCTTGGAGTTTCTAAAAGGAGATGATCTAGATATTTGGTCCAAACCACATGTTTATATCCTCTACCATGCCTCACAAATAACAATTCTCTACCGAATAGTTTTTCATCAAGCTCCAAAAACACTTGATTATCCTGTAAATGAATCTTCATAAAACTATCGGACACCTCAAAATCATAAGCTTCCATCTTGCTGTTAACCTGCCCCCTTAAGGAGCAGGTGACTAACAAAATAATCATTGAAAACTTTAGTTTAGCAATGAAATTTATGTAACAATCATTAAAATGATATAATAGATTTAAGTATTTCATTTTAATACCCCGCATTTTGTGGATTAAGATTCGGATTTAATTGGAGCTCAGACTGGGGAATCGGTAAACGTATATACGTACTTTCCCAATTAGGTTTTACCGGAGACAACTCACTAGTTGCAGTACCTGTCCGTTTCAAATCAAAAAAACGATGCCCCATTTCGGTAAAAAACTCTATTTTACGCTCCTGATAAATAGCTTCTAAAAGTGCAGCTATATCTATAACCGATATAGGTGCTAAATTCGATCTTTCTCTAATAACATTTAATTGATCTAAGGCAATAGACACATGCCCTAATTGCGCGTTGGCTTCCGCCGAAATAAGATATAATTCTGCCAATCGAAATATGATAGAACACTCTTGAGTAACTCCTGTATTGGTATTAAGCTTATATTTAAAAGGATAATACCAAGTATCTATACCATTAGAAACGTCTCCTATCCAATTACTCAAGCGAGCATCTCCCGCTTCAATACTATCAATAAAATAATTGGTTAAAGCACTGTTTGGAGGTGGACCATTTGTAAAAATGTAAGTCAGGCCATCTATGGTATTAGCGCCAGAATCCGCAGCATCAAATTGCCAAATCGTCTCAATACTGTTTTTTAAAAACACCTGATTAATATCTGTATTCAAAGCGTAAGCACTACTAGAAAGTACCTCGTTAGCTTCGCTTAAAGCCTCGTCCCAATACTCGCTATAAAGATATACCCTCGCTAAAAGTGCAGTTACTACCCATTTATTAGGACGTACTCTGTTTTCTTCTGCATAATTTGTAGCTAATAGTGATTTAGATAACACCAGATCATCTATTATTTTTTGATACACTTGATATTCTTCCAGTCTTGAAATTTTACTATTAATACGATAATCAGTAGTATCAATATATGGGATATCTCCAAAGAGATTAAGTAAATAAAAATGAATGAAGGCTCTTATAAAATAAGCTTCTCCAAGAAATAAGTCTTTATTTTCCTCCGATAAGTTTGTTGAACTATTAACACCTTCAATAATGTTGTTAGTAGCATAAATTAGATTATAACTGCTATTCCACAGGCTCAAAACGGTACTGTCTGTTGACAATACATTATTATCGAAAAATAACTGAATCCCAGACTGCGAGGTACTATAAAGTGATAGCTCATCGGTGTAATGCCCCAATAAATAACCCAATCCTGAGGTTCCCCCATTGGTGAGTCCCTGATCTCTAAGTTGACCATAAACATGAGTTAAAGCTGCATTAACAGTTGCTGCATCTTCAAACACAAGGACACTAGTGAGCTGATTGTTTGGAGGATCTATGTCAACAAAATCTTCACAAGAGGTCAAAAGCCCCAAAAGTAAAAGTACAAAGGCTAAATATCTAGACGGGTTTGTATGTTTAATTATATATGTCATAATGTTCTTTTTTAAAATGTAAGTTGCGTTCCTAAAGAGATAAATCGTAATGGAGGAACGGTTGAACTGGAATTAGTCTCTGGATCCAGTCCATTATAGCTTGTAATGGTAAGTAGGTTTTGAGCTCTTAAAAACAGGTTACAGCCTATTCCGTTGCTTGTCTTTTTAGACACCTGATAAGATAAAGCCAATGTCTTTAAGCGCAGATAAGAGGCATCGCTAATAACAGCATCACTTTGATTATGATTAGAATAAGCTACTAATCCATCAACATTCAATCCGCTGGTATAACGTTGCACATGGGTTTGATCACGCACATTTTGCCATCGTTTCAATACGTTTTTAGTCTGACTCCCCATAGTCCCAGGAATACCCAAAAAGTGCACACCCAATTGTTTGGTAAACTGAAACAGCACATCCAGATTAAATTTCTTATAAGAAAAATGATTGTTTAGGCCTCCAAAATACTTGGGATTAAGATCTTTAGTAACCTGTTTATCATCAGGTGCAGAAATCGCATTATCGTTATTAAAATCTGTAAATTCATAAAGTCCAGTTTGCAGATTTACACCTGTAGATTCATATACCTTTAAAATATTTAAGGGCTTCCCTATCACCAATTGGTTGGCATAAGTAGACCCTTCCAAATCTGGAAATTCTAAAAGTTTGTTTTTAGGTATGGTTAGATTAATTGAAGTCGTCCAACGCATATTTTTACTAACTATATTGGTTGTATTCAATTCAAGTTCCCAGCCTTTATTTTCTACCGTTGCATTAAGATTGGCATTTAAAAAATTAAACCCTGTTGTCCCTGACAATGGAATACCTACCAATTGATTGGATGATTTGTTACAGTAATAGCTACTACTTATAAAAATTCGGTCTTGTAAAAACCCAATCTCTAGAGAAAACTCCAGCTTTTTATTGGATTCCCAACTAAATTCAGGGTTGTATAGCCTTGTAGGTTGTAACCCTATAATGTATTGATAGGGCGAACTGCCAAAAGCATAGGTATCTAAATACTGATAGTCCCCTATCTGGTCATTACCTGAAATACCATAACTCGCTCGTATTTTACCAAAGCTTAAAAATGGCAAAGCAGCTTCTATAAAAGATTCGTTTGAAAAAATCCAAGCAGCACCCAAAGCACCAAAATTGGCAAATTTCTTGTCATCCCCAAACCTGCTAGATCCATCACGTCTGCCTGTTAGATTAAGAATATATTTCCCTTGATGGTTTAGGTTAATCCTACTAAATAGGGCATGGTACCTATATTGTGTTTGGGTATCACCAAGAACAAATAGATTAGATGCTGCCGCCATATTTTCTATAAAATTATTATTGGTAAACCCATAGGCAAATTGTGAGCGTCGATGACTCTTTTGTTCTTGAAATGTAAGCCCAATCAACGATTCTATTTTGGTGTTTCCTAAATGTACTGTACCGTGTAATTGGGGTTCTATAATCCATGAGGTTCTATCTGCATTGTTATGTATTGCTGATGAAATATCACTACCTAAGCTATAAGCTGGATTTAGCGTAGTAGATGGTACAGTTCTTAGTTCTTGTAAACCACTCTCAGTATAGCCCAAACTGGTCACTAACTTTACCCCCTTATTAATCGTGTAATTAATAGTTGCATTACTTATTAAAGTGGTACTATTAGCTAAGTACTTCCCTTCCAAATTACGAAGTGGGTTATCCCATGTAGAGTTTTCCCAGTTTAGAGCTCCATCATCACTATACAAATCAGGCGCATTAGGAGCTAAAGTCAAAGCCTCTCTTACCAAATCGGTGGCTGGTAAATCATTAATATTAGACGTATAGTTGGCTAAAAATTGAAGTACGAATCGCTTATCCTTAGACTGATGGTTTAAATTACTATGCAGCGTTATTTTATTATTATCAAAATCGCCCGGCAATACTGTAGTTTGTTTATTATAATTACCACTAATTAAAAACTGCGTTTGTTCACTCCCTCCAGAAAATGCGCCTTGTATATTAGTTATATAAGCGGTCTTACCAAAAAGTTTTTTTTGCCAATCGGTGTTCTTGGTTGCATCCCAAGTGCCGTTAATATCATAAGCATTAAATGGCAATGTGGTAATCCCATCATTAGCATAGGCTTCTTTCCTCATAGAGATATAATCTTGGGTATTGAGTACATCCAACCTATGTGCTACACTTCCAAAACCAGATGACATATTCAAGGAAAAAGAAGCTGTGCCATGTTTGCCTTTTTTAGTTGTAATAAGCACGACCCCATTTGCTCCTCTAGATCCATATATTGCTGTCGCATCGGCATCCTTTAAGATTTCAATACTTACAATATCTGTTGGATTGATATTATTTAAAGGACTTACACCAGAAAGCGGAATAATGGAACCCGATGTTTGCTTATCTCCCAAAGTTTCGGAAGCATAGGGCACACCATCAATAACATATAGAGGATCGTTACCATTAGTACGGATGCTATTCTGTCCTCGAATTTTAATATCAAAACCTGCACCTGGAACACCTGACGTTTGAGTGATTTCAACCCCAGATACGCGCCCCTGTAATGCTGCCAAAGGATTTGAAATAGGTTGCAGTTCTATATCTTGTTGTTTGACTTTAGAAATATTTCCGGTGCGTTCTTTGCCCTTTACATTATAATAGCCTGCATTTAAGGTCACGGCATCCAATTGCGTAATATCCACTTCCAATTGAATATTAATTTCAGATCTATTGTTAACAGAAATCGTCTGTGTTACAAAACCAAGCGCCGTAACTATTAACACATCATTTGATTGGGCTTTAATGGTATAAGAGCCATCGAAATCTGAAACCACGCCTTGTTTGGTGGTCTTTACCATAATATGTGCGCTGGCTAATGGCATTCCAGATGCATCCGTAATGGTTCCATGAATTTCAGACTGTTGAACATGCGCATTATCTAACACATGTGTACACAAAACATCAGTAGGATTTAAAGCATCGGTAAAAAATGGGGAAAGTATTAAGCAAAAAGTAAAGAATAGTAGACGCCTACCCTTACTTATATAATTATTTTTCATAATTTTGAATTAGGTTGAACATTAATTTGTTTAAACGGTATAAACCTCCTATTGACCTTGCAAAGTATATTAGGAGGCTTTTTGTTTTTTTAGTGTCTTGTCATAGGCAGTGTAGTGTTATGTTAGTATTTATTTATATAGCCTTCTTAAGTCCTTGGGTTCATCCTTTTATACACCATATTTGGTGTAAGTGACTAACTCAAACGAATGCACAAAAGGGCATCTGAAAGCATATAAGCTTTAGGCTTTATGTAACATGGTTGGTCTGGATACCATTAAAATATGAATGTCGTGGCTATGGGATAAAAAAGGAGTAAATAATAAAATCCAGAATAGATGTAGCGTACACCCCATAGAAAATTAGCCTATATCGGGCCTTTAGGTTTTTTCTTAAAAAGAATGTCCAGCACAGAAACTCCTTGCTCGTAAAAGAGCTGAAGACATACACTATGTTTTGATTTACAAAATATGCTTTGCATTCTAATTAAAGTTTAAAACCATGTCGCGATTCCAAAAAATAATAAAAGCACTGCTAAGAAATGTTGAGTATAAACCAAAATGTAGGTATACAAAAAGGCGTGGAACTCAGCTTATTGGACAGTGGTACTGGTATACCGGACAACAATAAGTGAGCCCACGCCCATAGACGTGAGCATCTTACTTATCCTCTCGTTGTCATAAAATCACCAGTTTTCTGTCCGAGATTCTAAGCGAATGCTTCAATATTTTGATTTGAAGAATCGCAAATTTAATATTAATGACGAATATATACAATTACAATATGTAATCCAAATGGATTACGATATTTTTTAAAAATATACCAAAATTGCAACATGGCAGGATTAGACAAAGAAGATATAATTTTAAAAAATAAGATTGCAGAAAGAGTAAAATCTTTGAGAATTAAAACTGGTTTATCTCAATCTGATTTCGCTAAGTTACATGATATTGATAGACAGATAATCAATCGTTGGGAAAGTAAAACAAATAAAAGAGGTATTACAATCTATACTATAAAAAGATTTTGCAATATGCTTGATATTTCTTTAAAAGAATTCTTTGATTTTGAATTAGAAAATACTCATAAACAATAATATCCTTTCTAATTTATTTTAGTACACATAATTATTAAGATTCTAAAGCGCTATCCTTGTACTAACAAAAATAAAATAGTCTTATAATGTCTTATTGATAGTCTAAAAATTAAACTCTAATTAAATTATTAACAGCAAGTTGTGTACTAATGGGAGTATAAATATCTTGTGTATTTTCAGGAGTTTCGATTGACACAATAAGTGAGTATCTTAATTTGGAATTCGATTTTTGTTGTTTCTTTAACTGTTTCCACCAACCAGAAGCTAATGGAGCAATTGCTAACCTATTACATGATGCTATTTCTGCTGCAGAACCTTTCCAGAAATTGCTATGTATAGAACCTTTAAAAACAGTATCTGCCCCTAAAAACCACCTATTATTACCTGTACTTTTCTCATAATCTCCACTCTCTAATTTATCGACTCCTAACTGAACTTTTAGAGTTTCCATATTAACTCTATTGGTCCTAATCTTAAAATTTTCAGGAGTTTCTCCTGGATTTATGAGTAAAAATTTAAGCGCACAAGATTGATATGAATATTTAGTAGAATAACCTTTATCCCCAGGGTTTGGTTCTATATAATAAGATAAAGTAATTCTTAAAGTAACATCTGTTGCTCCAAGATTCTCTAAAATTTCTTTTGGCCATGGAAACTCATAATAATGAATCTTATTAGTTTTAATAGTTCCATCAAGCTTATAGGGTTGTATAACCTCCTCTGAGATGAAAGTTAAATAATTTGATTTACATTCAATTGCTTTTTCATGGTTAGGAACTCCATAACCAACTATTCTTAAAAGCTTATGTATATCTCCAACTTTATTTAAATCAATATTAAATTGATTAATCATTTCAGGGCTCCATGATGCTGAATGTATCATCAATGCCCTTAAAGTTTCTGGCCAAGCATTAGGATAAACATCTCTCAATTTTGCCAAAAAATTAGAAGCAAAAGCTGTAGCTGCACTTGTGGCATTAAACCTTGAAAAAGAATTTATATTTGCTTTTGTTGATGTTGAAAGAATATCTAAATCTTCATCATAATCAATACTGCCGTTCTCTAATTTCTTTAAATTCCCTCCCTCAAAAACAACCTCAGGCTTTATTGGCCAAGAACTTTCCCATGAACTAGATGTTCTACTGTAAGGAGATAATTCAAATTTATTAGCTACTGTTACAGCATTAGGTAAAATTCTCTTTGTAAATGCCCCTATAGTTATTGCATTCCAAGCCTGTGCTGGACTTTCAATAGAAAGGTTTAAATTACTTTCAGGGTAATTCACCCAATCGTCTTCATCTCTAACATTTCCAGCACTTACTACAAAAATTTTTTTGTCCATTTCATTTTCACCAAAAATAATTTTGTCTAAATAAGCAGACCAAGTTGAAGGTTTTCCAAAATCATTTTGATTCCTTCCCGTTACTGCCATGCAAAATATTCTTTTATAATCTGGCTTATTTATTATAGCTGTACTGATTGCATCTTGTGTGATAAAATGACATTTATCAAGTTTATTTTCTATCCCATTTGGAGGAAGAATTTTAATAGACTCCAACTGATGTTTAACTTCTATAGGGTTATTATTTTCTAATATGATATTTAAATTACCATATGTAGCGATACCAGCCATACTTGTTCCATGACCATTATGCCCAGAATCATTTTTACCCCAGTTCATATCAATAGTTAAACGATCTTCATTAGACAAAACATCTTTAAGTAATGAATGACCGTTATTAATTCCAGAATCTAATATGGAAATATAATTATTTGAATTATTAAAGCTAATATTATCAATAGCTGATTGAATCCAATCTTCTCTAACCACAAGAGTTTGATCCAACCAAAAACTATTCAACTCCTCAGCTCTACGAATCTCTGCAATCCACCCAAACGACAATATAAGTTCTACTAACTGATCATAATTTATTTTAACATTAATAATTACCCTTTCAGGGAAAACTGTTAAATTCTCTGTATAATCAACAGCCAAAAAGTCACATATTTCTTTCAGATTTTGAATTTCAGTTTCTATTTCTTCTACATCAATAGCCAACCATAATTCGCACCAAACAGCAACTTCTTTAGGCAAATATTCATTTGAACTACTCCATAAAAACTCAAGAGTAGTTCTTTTAATAACTTCAATCTTTTCTACTAATTTTTGACTTTTTGGAGCTCCTGTCTTTGTATTCTCTCCAAGATATTTTTCAATTTTATTTATTAACTTTTCTTTTTTATTTTCTGGAATATATACAGTAGCTGACTGATTTTTTTCTGGACTAACCTTAACATTAAGCAATTTAGCACCATCAGAACCTAAAGAATCTAATTCTAATAATTGCTTTTCCGCAGCTATAAAAGTGATATATTCCCCATCTTTAATTGGCGCATGATTTTCAATTCGTTGAATAACTTCCTTATTATGAGTTTTCCATATTTCCTTTAAAGATGAAAGTATAAAATCACCATGCTCTTGTCTAGTTATATTAGGTAATACAGTTTTAATTGGTGGACCAGGAGGTAAAGTATAATCTTGTGAAGCGTGAACGTTTTTCAGAAAAAGATGTGGCTTTATTTTTTTACTCATAATCTTTTAAAGATTATAACTGTTTTTTCTCTCTTTCATCATTTGGACTAAAAGTTTTTGCGTAACATTTTTTTTATCGGTTAAAATAATTTCTTTTAGTGCATCATTACAAGCATTTGTTATTTCTGCATGACTTAAACCTTTTGCAGCATCAACTGTTGTTTTCAGAGAAAATTCCCCTAGGAATTTATGTAATTTGAGTTTTATTAATTCTTCAATATCTTCCCTATTTGGCAAATTATATGTAATAATATCATCAAAACGTCTGAATAATGCAGAATCTAATATTTTAACATTATTTGTCGCTCCAAATATGACACTTTCAGAAGTATCCTGTTCTATAAATTGCAGGAATGAATTTAATACTCTACGCATTTCACCTACTTCATTATCTCTTCCTCTTTCAGCACCAATAGCATCAAATTCATCAAATAAATAAACGCCCCTATTTGAAATCATCATATCGAATATCTGTCTCAATTTGGAAGCTGTTTCCCCCATATATTTTGTCATCAACTTATCCATCATAACAACATATAATGGTAATTTTAATTCCCCTGATATAGCAGAAGCTGTAACTGTTTTTCCTGTACCAGGAAGACCTGAAAGCAAAACTTTTCTACGATTTTGCAAACCATACTTTAGAATCTTATCTCGTTCTTTATACTCTCTTAGTATCCTATTTAATTTATTTGAAACATCACCTGATAGAATCAACTCATTTAATCTATTTTCTGGATAATAAACTAAAACTAAATCACTTAAATCTGGATTTATTTTTATGACTTTAAATCCATCAGTTTTTGATCTATCAACTAAAGACTTTATCTCTTTTGCAATCGTCATATGGCCTTGACGTGCTTCGTGTGCTGCTACTTGCAAAGCAATAGAAGTGAATCTCTCATTATCATTTTTATAATGAGATTGTAATAATGATTTTAATTGTTCTGCTGTTGCCATGTAACAAAAGTAATAAAATTTTCTATCTCTTCTCCCTTATTTCTTCTACTACAGTAATTAATCACTTTAGAGATACAATTATAATTATTGAATGCTTCTCGATATAACCTTTTTAACTCTACTCCTCACTTACTGTAAATAGTAACTGTTTACAATAAAGACATTCTGATATTTTTTTATTGATTGTCAAACTTATTCTCATTTATCTATAACATTAAACACAAACCTAAAAACCTATTTTACTTTCTGAGTTTTTTAAATTATTGGAATTATAAATTTTGTACCAAATTTTAAATTACACTTTTCAAACTAGAAACAACACTTTAACAAGCAAGTCTTTATTAAAATACTTACCTAAAATAAATCATTTATTCCGTTATAAGACCCTTTATATTGCATATCTCAATATGAAATATTATATCGTGGACTTACTTTTAAAACTCTACACCTCTTTTCAATAAGATATAAATGTTTATAACTCACTATAAATTGATAGATTTCCCATCGCTCTTGGAAAAGATGTAATCAGCTTTTTTTTAAAATTTCAAGCTCTAATTATTTTTCTTTAAGGCTTTATGTAACTCTTTTATTTCTATAGAATCGGTTTCAGGTTTTATAGAAACCTTTGGGGAAGTTTTTCTTTTTCACCTGCTCTCCACTTATAAATCCGTTGCACCTGAACTCCTAGCTCATCTGCTAATTCTTTAATATTTTCTCACTGACAACTTAATCATACTGCTTCTGATTTAAACTCCCTACTGTAAACTTGTTTTTAAATAAACAGTCTTAAAATTTCTGTCCGAGTAAATAGTAGTAACTCCACAATATAACTAGGCTTGCCGGAAGTACTATTGTTCTTAGTGTAATGCTTTTTAAGAACTTCTATGATTGTTTGTCTATCTAGAAGTGTATTGATTTGTGTTAAAATGTCTGTTTTATTTTTCGTGAGCAGATATCACAAATACTATAAACTAAAGTTAGGTGCTGTGGTAATTGCATAATAGAGAGATATGAAATTTGTAGAAAACATCCAATGTCTTGCAACGGTCTTGCTTTTAAAGTTTGAATTAGAAATATTTAGTTTATGCTGTAAAGGCATCTATAAGAAAAGACACTTATAAATCTATAAACCATAAAAAAAACAAGGTAAATAAAAATAAATCATAAAAAAAACACACTATACCCCTGTGTTTTTTGGGGGTAATTTGCAAAAAAACATGCTTTACACCATCACCCCCCCCCTCTTTTTTTTTTAAAATCAATTATTACTTTGTATTTTAAAATAAAATTAGTTGTGCTTTAATTTGTAAAATATTTAACAATTCTTTGTTTAAAGACACAATGAATAACTTAAAAAAAAACATTATGAAAAAAAATATTTTGAACATTGCATTATTAATTTTGGTTTTTTCTTGTAAACACGATAGTAAAAATGAAAAATTAGAATTAAGCCATGATGCAATTAAAGTAGGCATCTTGCATTCTTTGTCAGGAACCATGGCTATTTCTGAAACTGATTGTAAAAATGCAACGATGTTAGCAATCGAGGAAATCAATACAGCTGGCGGGGTTTTAGGAAAGCAAATTGAAGTCATTATTGAAGATGGGGCTTCAGATTGGCCAACTTTTACAGAAAAGGCTAGTAAGTTAATAGATCAAGATGGTGTAAAGTCTGTTTTTGGATGTTGGACATCTTCTAGTAGAAAAGCAGTATTACCCGTTTTTGAATCTAAAAATAATTTATTATTCTATCCAGTGCAGTATGAGGGTATGGAAGCTTCAAAAAATGTTATATACACTGGAGCAGCACCAAACCAACAAATTTTACCTGCGGTAGATTATATGGTAAAAGAAGGTAAAAAGAAATTCTTTTTAGTAGGATCTGATTACGTTTTCCCTAGAACTGCTAATAAAATTATTAAAGCGAAATTAAAAGCTGAAGGTATTGAAATTGTTGGAGAAGAGTATGCTCCACTTGGTCATACAGATTTTACATCTATTGCTCAAAAAATTAAAAGCTCTGGTGCTGATGCTATTTTAAACACGGTTAATGGAGATAGCAACATTGGCTTCTTTAAACAATTGAAATCACTTGGGTTAAGTGCACCAGAAGTTACCTGTATGTCTTTTTCTATTGCAGAAGTAGAATTAAAAGGTATAGGTGTTGACATTATGGAAGGTCAATTAACAGCTTGGAACTACTTTATGACTTATGAAAGTGAAGCTAATACTAAATTTATAAAAGCATATCAAGCTAAATACGGCGCAGATAAGGTTACTGATGATCCTATTGAAGCGGCTTACTTTGGTGTGTACTTGTGGGCAGAAGCTGTTAAGAAAGCAAATTCTTTTGAGCCAGATGCTGTGCAACAAGCTATTAGTAAAGTGAGTTTTAGTGCACCAGAAGGTGTTGTATCCATCGATCCAGTTACAAATCATACAATTAAAAACTTCATGATTGGTAGAGCAAATAGTCAAGGGCAATTTGATATTCTTTATCAATCACCAGAAATGATTTCTCCAGATCCTTTCCCAAGTATTGCAACTGATAAAAGAGTTATCGCTCCAGGTAACATTCAATAAACCAAATAAAATAAATAGGCGATTTACACTACGATTTAAAGAATTGAATCGTCTGTTTTAACATCTAACATTTATTATTATATTATTATGAAAAAAGTATTACTATTAGCATTAGTAGGGTTGTTTTCAACACTTACGTTTGCACAAGAAGAAGAAACTATAAAAGGAAAATTTGATATCACGGCTTCAATGCACAACCAATGGTACTGGCGAGGATATGCTGTAGGACCAGACCCTATAGTTGCTGCTCAGGCAAGTTTTAAGTACGGTGGTTTTGAAATTGGAACTTGGAATGGTTACGGATTAGCTGGTATTTGGAAAGATACTGATTTGTACATTTCATATACTACTAAATCTGGTTTTTCTATTGCTCTTTGGGATATTTATAATTACAGCGATTATACTGCATCTGCTGGATTTGCAACTTATGGAAACCATACACAAGCAGATTATTTTAATTTCACAGGAGCTAACACGAGGCACTTCTATGATTTGTCTTTAAGTTACACAATTCCTGAAACAAATTTGAGTCTTTTCTTAGCTACAATTGTAGAAGGTAGGGATAGAAATTCAGATGGGTCTCAAAGATATTCATCTTACTTTAAAGCAGCTTACAGTTTTGATGCTGGAAATAATATAACCGTATCTCCATATGCTTCTTTTGGTTTTGCATTAAATAGTGACAATGGTGGTGGAACATTTTGGCAATGGACAGATGATGCTGTTGCTAATGCAAATGATGCTGGTATTAATGAGATAGGTATTAATATTAGTAAGCCCGTAAAAATATCAGCAAATTACAGTATTAAAGCAAGTGGGGGAGTTGTTGCTAGTCCAATTAACAAAACTATAACTGGTTTATTTGGAGTGACATTCTTCTAAATAAAAATCTTTATAAACAGCAAGGTATTTTGATATCTTCTGTAACAAATCAAAATGTAATAAAATTATGGGAGACTTTATACCGTTTTTATTTAATGGATTAAGCATTAGTTCTATTTTATTACTTACTGCTATTGGTTTGAGTATTGTTTTTGGAATGATGGGTGTAATTAATTTTGCGCATGGCGAGTTTATTATGATTGGTTGCTATAGTAGTTATGTTGTTAGTTTGGTTCTTGGTAGTGAAGGATCATGGCTTACATTATTATTAGCATTTATACTATCGTTTATCTTATCATTTGGAATAGGATACCTCATAGAGCGGATCGTAATAAGAAAATTGTACGCGCGGCCTCTGGACAGCATATTGGCTACATGGGGAATAAGTTTGATTTTACAGCAATTGGCTAGGAATATTTTTGGCTCTAATAATGTAGATGCTCCCATGCCAAAAATTTTAAGTGTAGGATGGAAAGTTACAGAAGATATTACATTGCCTTTTAGTAGAATGTTTATAATTGTTTTCGCTGTCTTGGTGTGCTTATTTGTATATTATTTTATTTATAAGACAACTAAAGGTAGAACGCTTCAAGCGGTTATGCAAAATCGTTCTATGGCATCATGCATAGGTATTAATACTAAAAAGGCTGATGCGTTTACATTTTCATTTGGATGTGGTTTGGCGGGTATTGCAGGGATCTGTATTTCAATGCTTGGTTCGGTAGGGCCTTCAACAGGTCAGAATTATATTATTGATACTTTTCTAGTTGTTATTCTAGGGGGTATTGGTGGTTTAAGAGGAACTATATTAGGTGCTTTATTAATTGGAATAAGCAGTCCGTTTATAGAAAATTTCACAACCTCAAGTATGGCTAAAGTGATTATTCTTACTTTCGTTTTAGTGGTTTTACATTATAAACCACAGGGATTATCGCCAATGAAAGACAGAACTATTGATTAATTTTTCAATTTAAAAGATGAAGCAAAAAATAATTTATACAATAGTACTGGCTGTAATTATAATATTACCCGTTTTTTTACTTTCAGATTTTAGACTTTCGATTTTAAGTAAGTTTGTAGTATTTGCTATAGTAGCTATTTCGGTTAATTTATTATGGGGATATACTGGGATATTAAGTTTAGGGCATGGCGTTTACTTTGCATTAGGAGGTTATGCCATGGCTATGTATATGAAACTACAAGCACAACCTTTGCCCGATTTTATGGAATGGTCTGGAATAGAAACCTTACCGTGGTTTTGGGGGCTGTTTAAATCATTGCCTTTTGCATTAGCAATGACTGTTATTTTGCCTGTAACATTGGCTTTAGTTGCTGGTGTTCCACTTTTTAAGTCTGGAACTAAAGGTGTTTATTTCACTATAATTAGTCAAGCTATTACCTTAATTATGTCTATTTTATTTGTTGGACAACAAGGTTTTACGGGCGGATCTAATGGTATAACTGGATTTAGAGGCGCTTTTGGTTACCCAATTGGAGACCCAACACTTATAAAAATATTATATGGTATTGCAGTTGTTTTTGTAATAGCTATTTATTTTGTTAGCAGATTTATGTTAAAAACCCATGGTGGTGTTATAATTCAAGCTATAAGAGACAGAGAAACTAGGCTACGTTTTTTAGGTTACAGAACAGATTCTTTTAAAATTTTAACTTTAGCAACTTCTGCCGCTATGTGTGGTGTTGCAGGCGCTTTATTTGTACCTATTGTAGGTATAATATCGCCTTCCCTTATGAGTATACTTATGTCTACTGAATTTGTTATTTGGGTAGCAATAGGAGGACGCGGCACTTTACTGGGGCCAATAATAGGTGCTTTGATTATTAATTATGCAAAAACAAGTTTCTCTGAATCGTTACCAGAATATTGGTGGTATTTCTACGGATTCTTATTTATTGCCGCAACTTTAATTATTCCAAAGGGAATTATTGGAACACTAAGGGAGAAAAAATGGTTTCAAAATAGATTTATTAAAATGAAAACAGCAGCGCATGAATAAAGATCTAGAATTACACTTACAACAAGTTGCAAGAGTTGTAAATCCTATTATCAGTTTACGAGATATTGAAGTAGATTTTGATGGCTACAAAGCTTTGAACAATATTAATATAGATTTTCCTTTTAAAGGGGTGCAATTTATAATAGGTCCAAACGGTGCAGGAAAAACGACTGTTTTAGATGCTATTTGTGGGCGTGTAAAAACTTCAAAAGGTAAAATTATTTACAACGAAGAACACGAAGTTCAAAATAAGAAACCAGAAAGTATTGTGCACTTAGGCATAAGTAGAAAGTTTCAAAACCCAACTATATTTAATACCCAAACGGTTTTTGAAAACATGAAGCTTTCATTACTAACTGGGAAACGTAATATATGGTATTTATTTAATCATAAGGTAAACAAGGAGCAAGAAGAAGTTATTGATGAAACGTTGTTAAAACTAAAACTTTTAGATTATAAAAATGTAATTAGCGGATCTATGTCTCACGGACAAAAACAGTGGTTAGAAATTGCTATGTCTATAATTAACGAACCAGAATTATTATTGGTAGATGAACCTATTGCTGGGATGTCTCCAAGTGAGCGTGACAGAACAGGGGAGCTTTTAAAAGAAATAGGAAAAGATCATACCGTTTTAGTGGTAGAACACGACATGAAATTTGTTAGTAATTTTTCAACGTCCGTTACGGTTATGCATGAAGGGCGTATTATTGATAGAGGACCTTTTGATAAAATTGTCAATAACGAACAGGTGATTGAAATTTATTTGGGACGTCAAAACTAAACATAAATTTTAGGTAACGTAGTTTGATAAATAACGCCACCTTAACAATATTAAACGTAAAAGATGTTTAAAATAAAAGATTTAACTGCTGGATATTCAAGTGAATCCTCAGCAATTCATAATGTAAATATTAACATACCTAAAAACGAAATTTGCTCTATAGTTGGTAGTAATGGCGCAGGAAAAACGACGCTATTAAAATCGATTATGGGACTAATGCCATCTAAAAGAGGAGAAATTATTTTTGACGGTCAAGATATTTCAAAATTAGACTCCGAAGCGATTTCGCAATTAGGAGTTGCTTATGTGCCACAAGGAAGAATGATTTTCCCATATTTAAATGTAGAAGAAAATCTGTTACTAGGTTGTGAAGTTAGAAAGATGGATTTGAAAAAAGCTTTAGAAGTAGGTTATGAATATTTTCCAGATTTAAAGGGCATTAGAAAAAGAAAAGGAGGCATGCTAAGTGGTGGTCAGCAACAGCAATTAGCTATAGCACGAATGTTGGTTATAGAACCTAAAATGATTTTACTAGACGAGCCTGCCGAAGGAGTACAACCAAATGTTGTACAAGAAATTGGAAATATCTTAAAAAGAATTACTACAGATTTAGATGTTACTGTTTTGTTGGTAGAACAATTTGTACAATTCGCACTTGAATTATCTAATTCTTACTATTTTCTTCAAGGAGGCCAAGTTACTAAAGAAGGTTCTTTAACTAATAAAAATAGAACCTCAGTTATAGAAAGCATCAAATTATAGCCTTTTAAAGTTTTAGAATCTATATAAACTCAAAAAGACTGTTTAATATATGAAGTTTAATCTATATTTTCATTTTTAAAGGGTAGGTAATTCCAAGGCAAAATTGAATAATATTTAATTTTGTTTTATGACAAATGATAATACTGATTTGAAACTAATTAGAAATTATATTCAGAAGTATTAATTTTTGATAATGGAATATGAATTAGTTAATAAAAAAAATAATTACAAGTATAAGTTTGAAAAAATTTACATGTTACCAATCCTCGTTTATCTATAACATTAAACGCAAACCTTAAAAACACATTTTACTTTCTAAGTTTTATAAATTATTGGAATGATAAATTTTTGTATCAAATTTTGAATTACACTTTTTAAGCTAGAAACAACTATTTAGTAAGCATGTCTTTATTCAAATAATCTCCTAAAACAAGGTGTTTACAACAGAAGAGACAACATAATACTCTTGATCTTTCAGATGAAATAAAACTAATAAATCAATTAAATAAAATTATTTTTATGCTCGACATATTCTTAATATTATCTTGGACTTGAAACAAAAAGTCGAGCAAATAATCTAAGATCTATGCCACATTTTTAATTTGATAAAATTCTAATTCAATTTCTTTAGCTGTTTTATATTTTCACCTCGAGTGCAAACGTTTACTGTTAAACCAAACTTATATATACTAATTTGGTTTACCCAATATGTAGCCTTCCCCTTTTTAGGATACCTTAAATTTTCGACAAATAATTATTATTTAGGTCAGATTTAAAGAAGAATTTAAATTCTTCTTCAAATCTGGGCATATATTCTTTAGGGGATTTGTTTCCTAGTGATTTATGAGGATGATTAAAATTATAGTCTTCTCTCCAGTTATCGCTTATCTTCTGCAACTGATATGTGTCATTGAAGTAATAGGCATCTAGTATATCTTCCCTAAAGAAACGATTAAAACGTTCTATGTATCCGTTTTGCATTGGTTTTCCAGGTTGAGTATACTTGATTTCTATAAAGTTCTTTATACACCAATTCATAAAGGTTTTAGATATAAATTCTGGTCCATTATCACACCTCACAAACTTAGGTGTTCCAATTTCGTCTTTTAAATACTCTAGCGTTTCCACAACAGCTCTTGCTGGATATGATAGTCCTGCTTCAATAGCTAGAGCTTCCCGATTACAGTCGTCTATAACATTAAATACTCTAAGTTTTCTACCATCGGTAAGAGCATCACTCATAAAATCCATACTCCAACACACATTGAGTTCTTCTGGTGTTTCTAAAGGTTGTTTTACACGTTTATCCAAACGCTTTTTGGGCTTAAGTCTTAAACTAAGCTTCATCTCACGATATATGCGTAGCACTCGTTTTCTGTTCCATTTTAAGCCTTCACGACGGATTTTGTGGCAATACTCATCAAAACCTCTAGTGGGATACGATTCTGCAAGTTCTGTGAGCTTGTCAATAACTTCACTATCGTTTTTCTTACTCTGATAGTACCACATTGACCTACTTAATCCTACAACCTTACAGGCTCGTAAGATAGGCACGGTAAATTCTTTAACAAGATATTTTACACGAACTCGCTTATCGGAAAGCTTTAGTACTTTTTTTGACAATATATCTTTTAGCATTTTATTGTCTAAACTAACATCAGCATACATTTGCTTTAGCTTGTTATTCTCTGCTTCAAGCTCTTTAAGACGCTTAAGTTCTTATTGCTCCATACCTCCGTATTTCTTACGCCAGTAATAAAACGTACTCTTGTCGATACCTAATCCTCTTGATATATCGCCTACGAATCTACCTTGTTGATTCTCCTTGAGAGCCTTGATAATTTGACTCTCGCTAAATTTGCCGTTTCTCATTGTGACAGTTTGAATTTAAAGTTAGTAAATTCGAATTATTAACTGTCCTATTTTTAGGAAAGCCTACAAATAGTTTTAAAATTATGATGATATATCAGTTCAACTTTAAGCGTTAAAAAAAACTTTCTGCCATAGTATTGTCCGTACAATTAGCCTTTCTTATCATACTTTGAATAATTAAAGTACTTTTCTTACTTCATTTTCTAAATCCTATAGAAGTATATTGTATAACTCTGTCTGAATGAAAAAGTAAAGACTTGGTTATTTGTCTTTTTGATATTACCATTTTCCAAGCTGGAATAATAGTTTGATCTGTATACAATTCTTTACTTAATGACCAACCTGAAGTTGTTTTTATATAAGTGATATCAGATACACAAACTTCATTTAATGATTTTGGTCTAAAGTTTCTATTTAAATGATTTCTAGAAATAGAATATGGATGATTGCTTAAATCAAAAACCTCTTTTATCAAATCTGTAAACAGACTATTTTCTATAGCTCCATTTGATAGAACATGACTGAACTGCCTATAATAACTACTTCTACTTACTTTTAAAATTCTACACCTCTTTTCAATAAGATATAAATGTTCATAACTCACTATAAATTGATAGATTTCCCATCACTCTTGGAAAAGATGTGATCAGCTTTTTTTAAAGGTTACAAGCTCTAATTATTTTTCTTTTAAGACTTTATGTAACTGTTTTACTTCTATAGAATCGGTTTCAGGTTTTAAGGGAAGCTTACACTAGCTCATCTGCTAATTATTTAATATTTTCTCGTTGATAACTTAATCGTACTGCTTCTGATTTAGACTCCCTACTTATAAACTTGTTTTTAAATAAACAGTCTTAAAATTTCTGTACGAGTAAATGTAGTAACTCCAAAATATAGCTAGAACTTTTTGTGCATCAGATAAAGGTACTTTATCTTGATTATTTACAATCCTGTAATCGGGAAGTCTCTTCTTTAATACTGCCAACAACATTAAAACCAATTTGTAGATATCGTTTTGCTTTACTTTCTCTATCATCCTTTATGTTAACAATTCCGTAATCACTACCAGGACAATACAGCATAGCTGCTCCTTAAGTTTTAATATTCTTTTTTCTATAAAAACATAATATGAGATCAGAAATTTGATTATGCCGCATTCCTGTCGAATCAACTATTACTTTTAATTAAATATTTCTCTTATTAAAAGGAATAATCTCCTTATCGAAAGTTTTACAATTTCTTTAGTACAATCTTGAGAATATAATTTAATACAATAAATAATGTTAAAATTGTAAAAATTAGCTTTATAATTATACATGCTCTTAAATTCATTTTTTATCTAAATTAACCCATTGTACATTTAGATAAAAGTTGCACAAACTACTAAATAGTAGTAAATTATAATTATGACACAACAATTAGCGATGCTCAACTTTAAAACAAATTACGCTAAAATATTAGATGTTTTAAAAGGATTTAGGTACAAAATCAGATTATTTACATCAAATCCGAAAACCCAAGCTAAACGATTTAGAGCTTATAGTCATTGACTTGACCGCAGAATATATGAGTATTGATAGTGAATGCCAACTTTTTAGGATATTGCCTATTGATCTATCGAAAAAAACAGAACGCAGTGTTTATAACAGGTGTTAGTGAAAATTATTCCGTTTAAGAGAAGCGATAAAAAACAGATGACTTTTAAATGAAACAACTCTCAGGATTGTTTCATTGTTGATAGTAGTCTGCAGAACTTTTTTCAAATACAATACGGGTAACGGTTGCTAATAGCAAACAGTTATTACTTTGTGTTTAAAGCTAGCAGGCGTTTTATTTATTTTTATAAAAATTTTTTTTCTCTAAAACATCTTTGTTTTGTTTTTTTAAGTTCAATAAGATTTTAAAAGAGAAAGTTTTTATTTTAATACTATTAAACAGTATTTACTTCTTGGAAGAATTATCAAAAGAAAACTAAAAGATTTTAGACTTTTGTCTTTTGAGATCAAGGATAAAATGAGGTACATGCTATTGCATGCACAGTATAAATTAAGGTGTGAAATTATAATTGATTAAATAAATCCAATATTTTTTTTAACTAACGTAATAAAATGTATTTAAGTCCAAAAGAAATAGAAAAACTCCTTTTAAGTATAGCTGGGGAAGTAGCTGTTAAACGAAAGCGAAGAGGGGTAAAACTTAATTATCCAGAAGCTATAGCTTTAATAAGTTGTGAGCTTTTGGAGGCTGTTAGAGATGGTAAAACAGTTGCTGAATTGATGAGTTTTGGGACAACTATACTCACTAGAAATGATGTAATTGAAGGTGTTCCAGAAATGATACATGATATTCAAATTGAGGCGACTTTTTCTGATGGAACTAAATTATTAACAGTTCATAACCCAATTAAGTGATACCAGGAGAATTTATTTTAAAGTCAGATTCTATTCGAATCAACATACATAAGAAAAGTGTTACAATTACAGTAAGTAATACAGGTGATCGTCCCATACAAATAGGGTCTCATTTTCATTTTTTTGAAGTGAACAAAAAAATGGATTTTGATCGAATGAAAACACTGGGCATGCGATTGAATATAGCATCAGGTACAGCTGTACGTTTTGAACCTGGAGAAGGTAAAGAAATAGAGCTAGTCACGATAAGTGGTGATCAAATTATTTTTGGTTTTAATAATTTGATTGATTCTAATATTAATGCTTTCAACAAAGAAAGTATACGAAAAAAATTAGATCAATTTCTAAAACAGTAATGTATTATGGGTAAAGAAATAAATAGAATAAAATATGCCAATATGTTTGGACCAACAGTTGGGGATAAAATACGATTGGCTGACACAGAATTGTTTATCGAGATTGAAAAGGACTTTACGGTTTATGGAGAAGAAGCTAAATTTGGAGGAGGAAAAACCATAAGAGATGGTATGGCACAATCAGCAAGAGCTAAAAGAGATGACGGGGTTCTTGACTTTGTAATTACCAATGCTATTATTATTGATCATTGGGGCATAGTAAAAGGAGATATTGGTATTAAAGAAGGCAAAATTGTTGCAGTAGGAAGAGCCGGTAACCCTGATACGATGGATGGAATTACCGAAAATATGATTATTGGTGCTTCAACCGAAGTGCATTCTGGAGTAGGTTTAATTGTTACGGCAGGAGGTGTAGATACACACATTCATTTTATCTGTCCACAACAAATAGAACATGCTTTATATAGTGGAATAACAACTATGATAGGTGGCGGTACAGGTCCAGCTGACGGCACCAAAGCTACGACTGTGACACCAGGGAGCTGGAATATTCAAAAAATGTTGGAAAGTTCCGAAGCGTTTCCAATTAATCTGGGTTTTTTTGGAAAAGGAAATTGCTCAACATTAGAACCTTTGGAAGAACAAATTAAAGCAGGAGCTTTAGGATTAAAAATTCATGAAGACTGGGGTGCTACCCCTGCAACAATAAATGCTTCTTTAGTTATAGCAGATAAATATGATATTCAAGTTGCCATTCATACAGATACGCTTAACGAAAGTGGTTTTTTAGAAGATACTATTAAAGCTATAAACGGAAGGGTAATACATACTTTTCATACAGAAGGAGCGGGTGGAGGTCATGCTCCCGATATTATTAAGGCGGCTATGTATCCAAATATTTTGCCATCCAGTACCAATCCAACCCGTCCTTTTACTAAAAACACTATTGATGAGCATTTAGATATGTTGATGGTTTGTCATCATTTAGATAAATCAGTTCCCGAGGATGTGTCTTTTGCGGATTCCAGAATCCGTCCAGAAACGATTGCTGCTGAAGATATCTTGCATGATATAGGTGTTTTTAGTATGATGAGTAGTGATTCTCAAGCTATGGGCAGGGTAAGTGAAGTTATTATTAGAACATGGCAAACCGCTCATAAGATGAAAATTCAAAGAGGTTTTTTATTAGAAGATAAAACCAAAAAAAATGATAACTTTAGAGTCAAAAGATATATTGCAAAATACACGATTAATCCAGCTATTACTCATGGGATTTCAAATCATATTGGTTCAATTGAATCTGGGAAATTAGCAGATTTAGTGTTGTGGAAACCATCTATGTTTGGTGTTAAACCTGAAATAATTATCAAAGGAGGAATGATTATAGCCAGTAAAATGGGAGATCCAAGTGCCTCGATTCCCACGCCACAACCAGTAATTTATCGCCGTATGTTTGGAGCTTATGGAAAAGCTTTACATAAAACCTGTATTACTTTTGTTTCAAAAATTTCCATTGAAAATAAAACTATTGAAAAATATGATTTAAATAAAATTATTCTACCAGTTGAAAATTGCAGAAATATAGGAAAGAAAGATTTAATACATAATGATAAAACGCCAATTATTGAAGTCAATCCAGAGAATTATCAAGTTAGAATAGATGGGGAGCATATTACCTGTGAGCCCTTGAATGTCGTTCCAATGGCGCAAAGGTATTTTTTGTTTTAATATGATTATTACAGCTAAAAATCAAGCTAAATCATCAAGTCTTAAACCTACTGGAATAGAGGTGTTTATTGATTTTGAATGGTTTGAAACAAATAAACGTATTCAACATAAAATGGCAAGAAATGGCAAAAGTTTCCGATTAAAATTTTTGAACGAAAATCCTAATTTTCGGCAAGGTGATATCTTAATTCAGGTAGATAATACAAATTATGTCGTAAATATTATTCCTTGTGATTGTATAGTAATTATTCCCAAAAATAATTTTGAGACGGCTTCTATTTGTTATGAAATAGGAAATAAGCATTTACCTTTGTTTTATGAAAAAGAACGATTGTTTGTTCCTTTTGACAGACCACTATTTAGACAATTGATAGCCATGGGGTTTGAAGTATATGAAGATAAAAGACAATTATTGACACCTCTAAGGACATCGGTTTCGCCGCATGGATATAGCAGTACTTTGTTTTCAAAAATTATGAATCTAACGCAAAAATAATGAAAAATTCCTTGTTGTACCTACTGCATCTTTCAGACCCTATGTTGCCTATTGGTGGATTTTCTCATTCTTATGGATTGGAAACTTATACTCAAAAAGAGATCGTTAAGTCGGTAGAAAGTGTTCGAGTTTTTTTATACGAAGTTCTGACCCATAATGTTTTGCCAAATGAGGCTTTCTTTATTAGTTTGGTTTACGACGCTTGCAAAAACAAAGATTGGAACAACATTATAGAACTAGATAGTTTGTGCAATGCATCCAAATTACCAAAAGAAATTAGAAGTGCTAGTCAGAAACTAGGAATTAGATTGATGAAGATTTTTAGTCCTTTAATACAAACCGAATTAACCCATCAATTAAAATTGGCGCTAAAAAATGAAAGCATTTATGGGCATTACTGTATTTTGTATGCAATATTTGCACACGAATTAAAAATAGAAAAACAGGAATCTTTGAAGGGTTTTTTTTACAACACTACCGTTGGTTACATAACTAATGCTGTAAAGCTAATTCCTTTGAGTCAGGATTTTGGACAAATATTGTTGTTTGAATTATTGCCAGTTTTAGAAAAACTAACAAGTAAGGCTTTACAGCCCAATCTAGATTTATTAGGAATGAACACAACTGGGTTTGATATACGTGCTATGGAACATGAAAATTTATATTCAAGATTGTATATGTCTTGAAAACAAAAAAAATGCAAAGAAATTATATAAAAATAGGAATTGCTGGACCTGTAGGTTCAGGAAAAACAGCCTTAATTGAGCGTTTAACACGAGAGTTAGCATCGACATATTTTATTGGAGTAATTACCAATGATATTTACACACAAGAAGATGCCGAATTTTTAACAAAAAACAGTTTATTACCTGCCAATCGAATCATTGGAGTAGAAACAGGAGGTTGCCCGCATACAGCCATTCGTGAAGATGCTAGTATGAATTTAGAAGCGATTGACGATTTGATGGAACGATTTACGAAAATTGAATTGATTTTTATTGAAAGCGGTGGTGATAATTTGTCGGCTACTTTTAGTCCAGATTTAGCTGACTTAACCATTTTTGTAATTGATGTTGCCGAAGGAGATAAAATCCCAAGAAAAGGTGGGCCAGGAATTGTGCGTAGCGATTTGTTGATAATTAATAAAATAGATTTAGCGCCTTATGTTAATGCCGACTTGTGTATAATGGAGCATGATGCTCGTAAAATGAGATGTGGTAAACCTTTTATCTTTACAGATTTAATAAAAAAAGAAGGTTTGGATGATGTTATAGGCTGGATTAAAAAATATGGGTTTTTGGAAGACATAGACGAACCTAATTTGGTGAGATGATTTCAAGAGTAAGTATAGAGTCCGAGGTAAAAAATGGGATAACACAATTGAAATCAGCTTTCTTTAATACTCCTTTTAAAGTGTTAGATATTCGGGAGGATAAGCAGAAAACAATGTTAGAGCTCATTTTGATGTGTTCTTCTCCAGGGGTTTTGGATGGAGATGAACTGTATTTTGACTATACCTTAAATAAAGGTAGTCATTTAGAGCTTACCACACAATCTTTCCAGCGTTTATTTAGCATGGAAAAAAGCGCTTTTCAAGAAACAAAAGTAACATTAAATGAGAATGCTTTTTTATGTTACTTACCGCATCCTTGTGTGCCTCACAAAGGGGCTTGTTTTAAGAATATTACCACCATTTTTTTAGATAAAAAAGCATCCATTCTTTGGGGGGAAATTTTCACTAGTGGTAGAAAACTAAAAGGGGAAGTTTTTGAATTCAAGCAATTTCAATCTGTCACAAAGATTTACAAAGAAAATAACTTAGTTTTTTTTGAAAATTTATATTTAAAACCTTCTGAATCTAACCCTATGAATCTAGGTCAGTATGAAGGTTTCACACATCAGTTGTGCTTGGTCTTTTTACACGATTCCTGTGATGTAAAACTATTAAAAATGCAATTGAATACTTTTTTAAACGAAAAAAATGTCATGTTTGGAATTTCAGAAGCACCAACAAATGGTTTAGTAGTGAAAATTTTGTATAACAAAGCCGAAAAATTATTTTTATGGATGAAAGAAATGGCTGAAATTATAAAAAAAAATGAATTTTAATTTACTTTGCCTAACAGTAATTTTCATTAGTGCCTTGCATACCTTTAGTGGCCCCGATCATTATTTTCCATTTATTGTTTTGTCTCGTTCTAAAAAATGGAGCTTAAAAAAAACAATTTTATGGACTTCGTTGTGTGGAATTGCACATGTATTCAGTTCGGTGATTTTAGGGCTGTTGGGCATTTTATTAGGATGGACTTTATCTAAGACTATGAATCTTGAATCCGTTCGAGGTGGGTTTGCTTCTTGGATATTGTTTCTTTTTGGATTAGGCTATGTATTGTATGCTCTTTATAATTTGAATAAAAACAAAATTCATAAACACTTTCATACTACAGAGGAAGGTGAAATCTATGTTTTTGAACACCAACATGGGCAAATAGTAAGCTCTAATCGACGATTTAAAGTAACACCGTGGGTGATGTTTTTCATTTTTGCATCTGGACCAAGTGAACCCATGATTCCACTTATTGTATATCCAGCAATTGATTATTCATCATTTGAGGTTGGAGTTTTAATTATAATTTATACTTTGGCAACCGTTTTAACCATGTTGACTATGGTTTTGATCGGTTTTTATGGTATAAATTTAATTAAATATAAGGGATTTGAAAAATATATAGAGCTTATAAGTGGTGCTATAATATTAGTTTCTGGATTTGGGATGATTTGGCTAGGTTGGTAGTGCTTTTAAATGATGAAGGTAAATCTTTAACTTTGTCATAGCATATCCAAGTTAATGTTGATGATAGAATGCCACTAAAATAAAAGTCTTTTTTAGATAAAATTTATGATGTTTTATAAACCTAAATTTTACTTGTCGCTCTTGGAGAGGACAGAATGGAAAGACACTGTGTGTCTTTTAAATGATGTGCCAGTTGAAGCTTTGGATTAACCACCTTTTTTAATATATCATGTTCTTCTGAAATATCTTTTAGCTGTTTCTTTAATAGAACTATTTCTTTTTGTTCATCTGTCAATTTTGCTTTACCTCGACCTGGAAAACTGTTCTTACCATAATTTTTGATTCTTTTCGCCAACGGTGTAATACCGAATAAGGAATATCTAATTCCTCACACACTTGCTTTGTATTGCCTCGAGAATAACTTAATTCTACTGCCTTTTGCTTAAATGATGGACTGTAATTTCTGTTTCTTTTTTTCATGATTCAAAGTTAATTCTTGTAACTCTAAATCTCGCAACTTTATGTCAAGTCTAATATAGTAAGTCCATTCTTCATCTTTACCTAAATAACGGTCACGTAATTTAATGGCTGTTACCATTTCACCCCGATCAATAAATAGCTGATGCAATGAAAATAGTTTACTCTTTATAGAAGCAATATACCTATTAAGTTCCTGAATTTCTTTAGAACTCCCTTTGGCTAAGCCAGTATCGCTATTCCAACGACTTGGCTCAATTTTGCGATGGATACTGAATTCAGCTCTTCGGCCATCCACCGTAATTCTTAGGTAAATATTTGTTTTTCCTAAGAAATCCAATTTGGTTTTTTTAATGTATGATAGAATTGAGATTGAAAGTGACACCGATCTGTTGTTAATTTTGATTGAATTTACAAAAAAAATCACAAATAGGCTAATTAAAAAATAATTTTAATCATTTGTAATTCAAGGTATTACGTGTCAAAAAAAAAAAAAAAATAATTCGGTGTCAGTGGATGTAGGAATTTTTTACTAACACCGAATTAACCCCTTTTTATATGATTTTAAATGGTATGTTTTGATATCAAAAAAACAAAAAAAAACTGTAAATCATATATTTACAGTTTTTTTTTGAATTAGAATAATGCTTAAAAAGACTCAAGGCATAAGTTGCTATATAAAGTATGATATGTCTCTTCATCTATAGTGATATAAGTTTCCCATGCGTCTAATTCTTCTAGAATGTCATCCCACTGATAAAATCTAAAGACTATAAAATCATAGCTAGTAGAATGCATCAAGGTTTCTTTAGATGTTTTAAAAAATGCCATAGCAGATTTATTCGCAGATAGTATTGTCTCATATGATTTATAACTCAAATAATTAAATTTAGAAAGATTTGAGCTGCGCTTCAAACAAAATAAGTCCTTTTAATCAGGTTCATCCCATTTAATCCTTTATAGTCAACTTCCCATCCTTTAGAGATACATTTTCAGCAAACATACTATTTAAACATAGATTTCACCTCGCTATAGATCCTATTGAAGTTTAATTGTAAATCCTTTTCGGTATACGCTCTCGGCGGCTTTGGAAGTTCCTTAATAATATGTGGCTGTTTAAAACGCACCTTTTTATCCTTGCCATCCGCAAACACGATAAACTCCCCTTGCTTCAATCTAAAAAAGATTTCTGCTCGTCTTTTAGGCACTTCTCTTTCGCCTTTAGTAATTCGGGCTTCCCAGGTTAGCCCGGTTCCTTTACTTATACTTTTGGTTGGATTCTTCACGATCTCGAAGAAACGCTCATAGTATTTAGCGGTATCCGGATCATTAACTTTCCCAAAGAACTGATAGGACAGATTACTAAGTATGGCTCTACTAGCTTTTTCACCATATAACATATCGTTCTGTATTTTATCTTGCATGACATACACTGTTGCGATATCATAGCTTCTTAGGGTCGCTGGGATGCGGTGCATATGTAAAAGTCTGATGGTTGGCGCTTCCTCTAATAATATAAAAGAAGGCAACCGCTTTCGTTCACTTATTTGTTTGGTTATGGTATGTAAAATGGTGGCTATGACTGGTGAGAGAGAAGCATCTTTTTTAGGGTTATTGACTACACAAATAACAGCAGGGTTTTCTGGGTTATTGATATCTAGTGGAATATCATCGGAGGACAAGGCCATGAATATTTTTTTAGTACTGATTTTTTTAAAGGCATTCGCTAAGGTACTTTTCACGCCAGCGGTTTGCCGTTCGGATCCTACCCCACTGATAAAAGCATCCGCCATGGCTCTGGCGGTCAAATCTGCCTTTAAGAATTTCAAGAGGCCTTTGGTTCCCAATTGCTGATAAAGGGCTATTAAGTGTGGGATGGTACAGTAGTCCTTATAATCTGTTCTTAAACGCCAAATCAGCCCACTGATAAGTCCTTCTACCGCATCTTTAAAAAAACGTGACGTACTGTTGTTATCGGATTCTTTGGTCTCCATTAGATTTTCCAGAAGCACTCTAGACACTTCATAAACACTCTCTTCATCAGGCAAATATTTTGGAGCAATGGGGTTGACTCTATAATGAATAGGATCAAAAGAAACGATATAGAATTTGTTCCCACTGTTTAGGTATAAGGGATATGCCATTTCAGTGATTTCAAAATGCTTATAGTCATGGATAACACCGCAGAACTTATGGTCTTTAAAGTGCTTCATTAGGCTGTAGATGATACTTTCCGTTTTGCCACTACCTGCTGCTGCAATGATTGAGATGCCGCGTCTAATATTTTCCAGAACGAGATTAGCTCCACGGGTTTTCATCACCACTTTGTATTCTTTTCGGATGATCTGATTTTCAGTGCTCCCGCCATAAACATAGCACACCAGGTTTATAAATTGCCAGGGTACAACCATAAGGAGAATGGCTTTTAATAAGGCGTGAAAGTCCATCATCACCCCGATAATTACAGAAGCTAGAATCAGACACATGAATATCATAAAAATCCCATGACGCACATATTTGTTGACCATATAAGAGATGAGTCCTCCTAAGATCAATGCTGGAATTAACACGTGTAAGCTTACCATAATATTTAGTTTAAACGCCTATAGAGCCCGAGTTCATAGCGGTTTCCACACCTCTTTTGAGTTTCATAAGGGCTTTATAAGCTAGTTGTACTTTATTAGTTGGAATGGTTGGCAGATTAACGCCTGCTTTGAATAACATTTTAAATGCGACTTGTTTTTCTGTCGTCGGCAGTCCAGCTAGCATCGCTAGAAAGCGCTTGGGATCTTTATCCAATATATTTCTGGCTTTATAACTTTCGACAAAGTTTCGCTTATAATGAAAGGTCTTATCGAAAGTCTTTTCAGCTGCCTTATAAAATTGGTCCCGATTAAACCCTTGCTTTATTGTTTTTCCATTTAAAATAGTCTCAGCCGCTTTATGCTGCGATAAGGGCGATAACTTGAACGTGTTAGTTACATCTTTATGACTGACGATGATATGGACATGGTTTTGCATGCCTTCTTTTTTCATACCCCGTACAATACGTTTCCCATCAATCTTATGAGGCGCATCGGTTTCCAAACGGTCGATCTCTTTTTTAATGCGCTTTATGTCGCCTGTTGATTCCCCGTTTTCAATAGCTCGTATGTCCTTTTTAAGTTTTAATATTTTGGTAGCATAGGGTTGGTTCTCTCGTATTTCCCTATCGGTACCCTTAAACGTTCTTTGCTTTTCAATTTTAGCATAGTATTTTATAACATCCACCTCAACCTGCTCATTTCTATGGAAAGACCTCGCATAATCCTTCATCATTTCCCTGACGTATAGACGTAGTTTCTCAGGATCATTATTGATGGCTTTCAATTCCTTTTGAGATGGACTGACCACCATGGAATAAAACTTGGGGGCTTTCTTATTAAGTTTGGACGTGTTAGAATCTATTTCGGTAATTACTTCATCTGCACTGATGTGATCATGGTACTGGTCAAAAAAAGAGTCCTGAAGTTCCGGATTGTTCTCCTGGTTTTCTTTTTCCAGATAGTTTACAAAATCCCGTACACTGCCGCTAAAATTTTCGCCTTGTTGTTGTTTACTAATGGCTATATACATCCTTATGCATTTTTGATACTACGTTTATACTTTTCTATTTCTTCCAGTGTGAGCTCCAGTTTTAAATAATCCTTCCCAAAACTGTGCTTGACTTCTTTGACTTTACTCAGCACATGACTAAAATCGGCTTTAAGCCCTTCCATTTTTTCCTCCAGCCGGTCATATCGTATTTTGGGAATGGTAGTTTCTTCTTCCCAAGCTTCTCCCCTTTCTACATCCTCAAACTTGGTCTCTATAAATTCAAAATCGTCGTCCAAAAATTCATTATCATGTTCCTCCTCAAATTGTTGTTCAAACAGGGATTGTAACATAGCAACTGTTGGTAGGGTTTGGCTTTTTTCAATGTCTCTAATGATGGCAATGGCATTACCAATCCTTTTTTTGATTCTAATTTCTATAGCGCTGAGACTTCCATCAATTGAGTCCATCGGAGATAACTCATGAACCTCAAAAAAATCTAGCATGGATTCCAAAGCTTCGGTATGGGTGCGGGCAAGTTGTATAGAGAACTTTCTGAACCTATTGGCAACCTTAATTTTAAATCGTACAGTAGAAAACGTATCCATAATTTTTATTACTTGGCGCTTTTTGACGCAAAAAACGACCGTTTTATTGGGGTTTCGAGGGTTTTGCGTCAAATCATCCTATTTCTTTTTTTTACCAACCCCATAAAACACCTTTAAACATTAACTTTACGGAGTACATGAGACATGTAGCGTTGCGTGAGCACGCTACCCTCTTGCTTCTCCATTTCGGTAGGCAAGGCGTACCAAAATTCCAAACAACCAGATTATCATTTAGTTGCTTTTTTTTAAGCGTCCTACTTCTTTTAAAGTTATGAGATTTCCTTTTAAAACAAAAACACAAATCCCCATCAAATACCACGTTTTCTAACTATTACTTATGATTGTAATAAAAACTTAAAAACAAAACGTCCGTTTTACTAATAAGCTAGAAAAATATTGACGGCTAAGGAACTTTGTATAACAAAAAAAAGACTCTTGAATTTTTCAAAAGCCTTTTATCTATTACATGATGTTTCATGATACTCCTATATATTAAAAACATATTGGTAGTTATATAAATTTTTCACTGCCTCTTCATATAGAATCGTATCATAATCCAAATGATTTTCTATAGCATAGGCTTTTAAATCATTTCCATAGTGTTGCTCCACATCCTGTTTTGAATTTTGAAGCAAACGGTCTTGGGTTTCAGCATCGAGGTTGGTATAATTCAAATAGATCATAATCATGGCATTAAATTATAATAAGCCGTTATCAGCAAAACTGTAATAATTACCATCGGGTATAATAATTAAATGGTCTAAAACATTCACATCAAACAATTTCGAAGCTTTTTTAATCTTGTCTGTTAATTGCTTATCCGCTTCACTAGGTAACAGTTTCCCACTGGGATGATTATGAACTAAAATAACGCCCACAGATAAGGTTTTGATAATAACGGCAAACAAAATCCGCATATCGATTAAGGTCCCTGTGATACCTCCCGTAGACAATTGGTAAACCCCTTTAATTTTATTAGAATTATTCAATAACAACACCTTAAAGGATTCTTGCAATCCAATTGTATCTTGATTCCATTGATTAAAAATCAAGGTTGCGGCATCCTCCGAATTTTTAACAATCATGGCTTTAGACATGCTTATTTTTTCTCGGTAACTAATCTGTATTTCGTTAACGGTGCCTTTACACATTTCTGAATATGTATTTTGTAATTCGTGCCTTTTTGTTTTCATTGTTTCTCTGTATTATTAGATTAACCCCAATAGCAATCGAGAAAAAAAGCAGGTGTACCCATCTAAAGTAACACCCACTTTTTTTTTGCTATTTAGTGACATTCGCATTCCCTTTAATACCCAAAAGCAGGATTTCATCAATGACCACTTCGGTAATAAATCTTTTCTCTCCGGCTTTGGTTTCAAACGAACGAGAAGTCAATTTGCCTTTTAAGACCACTTCTTTTCCTTTACTTACATACTTTTCTACGATTACAGCAACCTTTCCCCATGCCACAATACTGTGCCATTGTGTGTTTGTCACTTTTTCTCCTTTAGAATCCTTATAAAATTCATTGGTAGCCAATGAAAATTTAGCGACTTTCTTTCCGCTGTCTAGGTTCGTAATTTCAGTCTCGTTTCCAACGTTGCCAATTAACTGCACATTGTTTTTTAGCGTACTCATAATTAAAAAATTTAAAGATTAATGAACCTATCTGAACGATTCAGACAAGCTTTATTATTGATTTACTTATGATATCCAGAGCGTTTTCCTTTTTTTGTTTTTTTATCTTGTGTTCCGCTTCCTTTTTATTGATTTTGTATGATTTCATAAGATTCTTTTTAGATTTACTTCCCATAGAGCCGTCACTGTTACCTTCTTTTTGTTGCTTAGTGCGTTTCAATATTCAGCTTTGTTAAGACATATAAAAAGTGCGAGCGCAGTCGAAGTGAGCCTGGTTATGCTGTCGTTCAAAGCTGAATGTTGTTATTTTGCTGTCAAAAAAAGGTATAGTGGTGATGGCTCAGGATGTGAGTCTAAAGTCTTTGTGAAATACAAAATCATAGGAAGTAGAACACCATGACAAATACATTTTTATCCTATGTAGCGGACTTGATTCACGCTTTTTACTTGGAATATAGTCCTTCTATTGAGTTCCCAATACGTTTTATTTCCAGCAAAGCAGAAAGGCTTAACGGAATAAAAAATCAAAAGTGTGAATTATGTCTAAGACTTTTTTAGGAAGCTTTTTTCTCGGAATGAAGCTTTTTGCGAAATACAGAGGAATGTGCTGAATATACTAGTAGCAGTTTTAATAGTATTCTTAGTTAATCAATTTTACTCATGAGAAGGTTCAAAAGCGTCATCATATAGCAACTATATTAATCACTAATACACTTAATAATAGCCCTATATCTTTTCAACTAATAATTCATCTTATTAATGAGAAATTCGAACGATACTGTTTAGATACACCTGCATCATTTAAATAATTTACAACAAACCAAAAATCATTTGACGGTAAATTACGCCCGTTAAATGTTCCATCCCAACCTGAACCTGAAGGTTGTATTTGTTTTATTAATTTATTATACCTATCATAAATTGATATAACTGCTTGATACTTTTCTTCATATAAATCCTTAATATTCCATGTATCATTAAACCCATCTTGATTAGGAGTAAAAAATTTAGGGTATTTTAACACCATAACATGCAAGAGTAACGGCGTACAGTTGCCTTGTAGACTCTTTATTTTAATGGTATGTTCACCAGACGATACATTATCAAAGATGTTACTATCTTGATACAATCTATCATTTAGCTGAAATTGATAATCGCCAAAATCTTGCTCTGTTATTTCTATTGTAATGATAGCATTATTTGCAAAATCATCTGTAACATTAGCTTTAGCAATCGTTTTTATTGAATATACTTGAACCCTAGACGCTTTATAGCTGCAGTTTGGCACGACATCTGGAATTTTTTTTATAGTTTCTACAAAGTAGACACCAGGTGTTTTTGTATTATAACTAACACCTTCTCCAACTAATTCATCATTCAAATACCAAAACACATCATAAGCTTCTGAATTTAAATTAGTAGATAAGGTTACAGGCTCCTCAGCAATACCAGAATCAGGGTCTAGGCAAAGAAACTGGTTTTCTATATTTAAATCTAATAAAGGATAAATTTGAACTAAAAAGGATACTTCATCATAACAATCACTATTATTTTTAGCCGTTGCTCTTACATAAATATTATAAGATCCTGGGGTGTCTATACTATATTCAGATATGCTTATTTTATCATCTCCTCCTGATTTACGATAATAACTTAAATCATACATATCAGAATCCAAAAATGTTGTGTCAAAATTTAAAGTAGGCAAAATATAATGACCACACACAACAATATCTTCATAAACAGGTAAAACAGGTGTTTTTGCAATAGTTATTAAAATATCCTCCTCATCACTACAACTATTACGTCCATCAGTTTTTTCTATAAAAACATAAACAGTTTGTGTTTCCGTAATAACTGACAATTCTGGAATACGTTCTCCTTCTCCATTTGGCCTTGAATAATACGCTCCAATAGACAACTTTGGGAGTATATAAGAATCGCAAACATAAACATCGTTAAAATCATCATCACCAAGACTAACTCCCATACAATAAACTGTGAAAAACTTCTCATTATCACACCCTTTAATATCTTCATAACTATTATATATATATATTGTTTGAGTTTCAGAAATAATTTTTCCTGCAAATAATTGCTCTCCTTGACCTCCTGATTTTGTATAATATAAGCCATGGGATAAACTTGGTAACGCATAAGAACCACATGTATATATATCATTAAAACTATCCACTTGAGGTTTCTCTCTTATTTCAACTTGAAAATCCGTTTGGTTTGAACAATCATCTAATAAAGCATAAATATAAATAGTTTGTGTTTCAGTTATAACATCTCCGGGAAACAATGCATTGCCAGTACCTGATGTACCCGTAAAATAATTACCATAATTTAAAGTTGGTAAAATATATACTTCAGCTTCACAAAGTCTAACATCCGGTATGGTATCCACTCTTGGAATAGACTTAATTGTTACATCAAAAGACAAATTGTCTGTACAGCTAGCATATTCTGAATATACATATAACGTTTGAGATTCATTTATTAAAGAGCCATCAGGAATAATAGTACCTTGCCCGAATGGTTGTGTATAATAATTAGCTACTGATAAATTAGGCAATTTATAAGAACCACAATTTTCTATATTGTTCACAGCAGGCACAAATGTTACCATAAATGAAGTTTGATTTGTACAAAACCCATCATCAGCAAATATAGTGACTTCAGTTGTTTCTGAAATGACTTCTCCTGCCATGGTTTCGTATCCATTAATAAAATAACTGTTATAAGCCTCTGTTAAAGATCTTAGCACATAGGTATCTCCAGTACAGAGTACCACATCTTCAATATCATCAACCATTGGACGGTCATGGATAGTAATATCAAACTGTTTTTCTGTACAAAAAACACCATCATGTTCTGCATAAAAAAAAATTGTTTGACTTGTATTTATAACAGTACCACTTGGTATTATTTCTGCATCTCCATCATAACCGTCTAATGCGGTATAAAAAGCACCTTCAATAACTGGAGGAATCGTTAAACTTTCACAGAAATCTAAAGGCATGTCATACTCATCAATAATAGTAACTTTAAAATTAGATTCATTTGAACAACCTTGAACATTAGGCTCTTCATAAATATAATAAACTCCAGAAGTCTCTACAATATAGCCTTCTGGTAACATTACTCCAGTTCCTTTAAAACCATTCGGAGCATCATAATACATTCCATGGGACAACGCAGGTAATTGATACATACTACAAGCTATAACATCTTCAAGAACATCTACTTGTGGTAGCCCTACAATATTAATAGCAAAAGATGTTACAACATAACATTCTGGAAATTGCTTATTAACAACCCTTACCCAAATATTCTGAGTTCCTAAATCATTAGAAAAAAGATAATTCGTAGGATCTATAATAGGAGTATTATTCAATTCATCATCTGCGGATGCATAATAATATATATCGTAGTTACTTTCAGATAGTGTTCCTAATATTTGATCATTTCTATCTGTAAAGTTTACGAAATGACTTAATCCATCATCGCATACCAAAATATCATCAGGAATACTAATTGTAAAATCTTTTGCTATTATTAAGTCAAAAACATAAATTGCTTCACAAAACCTATTCGTTTTTTTATTCCATATTTTCACATATATGCTTTCATTTCCAATACTAGAATAAGATATACTTTTATCTTGTTTTATAGCGGTATCTATAGAAACATCTACAGGCGTTAATTCCATGTAATAATATACTTCATATTTGTCTTCATCAAGACCTAACGCTTTGGCATTATTTTGCTCCAAATTAAACCTATAATTTTTTTCTCCTGAATTACAAACCCTTAAGTCTTTTGGAGGTATCACTTGAAGTTCTGAAATCACAATATCATCAGTTATAATACATGAAGTTCCCTTTTTTGTTAAACGAACACTATAGGTTCCTGGTTCATAAATAGTAAGTACACTCTTATTTTCATGAGGAATAATAATCCCATTGAAATACCAATCGTGTACATAAATATCAGCATCAAAATCCGTATTTATTTCAATATAATCTCCATCGCAAAGCTCTTTATCCTCACCTAAATCAAATGCTATATCAAACGAGCCCGAATTAATAAAAACTGCAGAATCATACCTTGAATCGTTAACATCTGCTATAACCAAACGAATTCGATAAGACCTATTAGGAATTACATCTGAAAATGCCTTTATAGCTTTTGTGTATCCTCGCATATTCATAAATGAGACATCATGATTAATAACATTATAGGTACTAAACAGTTCTGAATTTTGAGACTCACATGATGCATTATACCTAACATCTCTTACCGTAGAAACTGAAACAGGTGTCTCTGTATCATCCAACACAGCTAGATTAGTTGTTATATTGGTTGTTAAATCCGTCAATAAAAAAGCAAAAACATCTCCAAAACCACATTGCCACTCTCCATACTCATTAGATGCAAAAATAAAGTCTAACTCAAGATTATTAAAAATAGGCACAAAATCAAATTCCAAAAAAGCCACATCCGTTATAGTAGACAAAGCCCCTGAAAGTTCTTGATAAATATCTTTTAAGTAAGCATCACTATTTGTGTTTATTTGACTATCTAGATTTATACCTGTATATTTCCCTTCTGTATATTCAACCTCTCCACTTCTAAGAACAAGTCCATCTTTAAATGGAAACAAAGTACCAACTGCATTAAATTTCGCAACAGACCTATTTGAAGACACAGTAATATTGGATGCATCAGTACATGAACTGGCTAAGAGTATATTTACCAAATCTTTTGGAGTGTTACTATCAAAATTATCTACTTGTAAGACCTGAGTGTGAGCGATAAAAAAAAATAAAAAAACGAATAAAAAACTAGTGAATTTCAAATCAATTATAAAGTTGTTTAAATAAAAAAACATATATTGAGTTATTAAAAAAAACACAAAGAAATAACTGCAACATATGTATTACAAACGGGTATATTATAAAATGGACTCACTATATTAGACTGGGCATTATGTTGAGAGATTTAGAGTTACTTAAATTAACTTAGATTAGAAATGTAAAAAAAAAAAATGTAGCAGCTTAAATCTAGCAACATAATGTCCACCTTATTTATTGCAAGTCAATCTATCTATATATGTATACTAAATCTACGGCAAAAGATTTCTAATAAATGAAATTAATAATCTGAAAGCTATTCATAAATTATTACTATTATGAATTTTGATACTTGTTTCATTTATAGTTAGTATCATATACAGAAATTCAGTATAAACCTATATGTCAAATATTCTAGGTATTTTATAAGCCATACCCTCAGTAATAGCAACATGTTCTCTCCTTCATTAAGCAAACATTATACATAATAATAATTTGTAAAAATTCAGAAGTATATCATTTGATTCACAATATTAAATACTCAGCAAATAAACGAACAAAACTCATAAGTGAAATAATAATCATTTTTAAACCTCCCTTATTAAGTCTCTAAAAAAAGAAGTCTAAAAAAACCTGTTTTATATTAGTGGTCATATTAATAACACTAGCAAGAAATATGGTAATACCAATACATATAAAAACAACTATAAGGTAAAAAAAATAATAGTTGAACAAAAGCCCAACTATTATTTGAAAACAAAGTTTAATGTGTATTTAAATAAAATGACTAATTCCAAATAAAAAAATTAATTAAACAGCTGACAAAAAACAACTTCTCTTTTTTTTTAAAATCTAAAAGTAATAACTGATACTAATGACAAATAACATGTTATACAATTTAGTAAAATACAAAACACCATTTATAGCTAATGAATCCCACTTACTACTTATACATATGACCATTACTAAAAATTATAATAAATTTGAAACATCAACTTTAATGTTTAAAAATGTGAGAGGCTTTAAATATAATTTTAAGAAGTTGGTTAAATAGCAATTTACAAAAAAAGGAAGGGGATACTATCTGCTTCCTTTTTTAAACAAATCTTAAACTCAATAGATATCAGAAATACTCAATAGCTTATCTAATATTTTTTTGATTATAATATTATGAAAAATCAATTTTACATTTACATATTGTTATTAAAAAAACTATTCATGACTGATACTATTTTTAAATCAAGAAATAATAATAATAATAATAATCAACAATAATGATATACCCTTCTTTCGTATTATATGTGAATTTAGATAAACTATTATTAAAAACATGAATTAATCGAGCTAGAAAGATTCTTAAAAAGAATGAAAACATTAACATTTTTAATTATTATACTTTTAGTTATAAATTTTGCGCTTTTATTTTTTAGCGTAAATACTATAGAAAAGCCTAAAAAAACAAGATCAACATAAGCATAATTCACAGAGATTCTATTAGTTAAACTATTTAAATCAATTATTCAATATGAAAAAAGGAATGCTACTTATTCTATGTACTATAATAACACATTTTATTCAAGCACAAGAATTAGAAAGTATTTTACTAGCAGCAAAAAGTGACGCAAATAAACTTACAGAAAGCTACATAAACCCTGCTATTAAAGGCTTAATATATGGCATGAATAGTGGATGGTATCATACAGCAAAGGTGCATAAAAAACTAGGATTTGATTTGTCAATGGGTTTAAATGCATCCATAGTTCCTCAAAAAGATGAGATTATAAATTTTGCCCGTTTAGGCTTAACAAATATTTCTTCTAGCGAAACTACAAGTCCAACTGTAATTGCATCTCGTAATGGAGCGACTATGTTTGTAAATACAACTATAGAGACACCATTTGGGAAACAAGATGTAACAACATCTTTCAAAATGCCTTCTGGTATAAGTAAAGATTTACCATTAAGTGCTATACCAACACCAGCAGTGCAATTAAATTTAGGATTACCTTACAAACTTGATGTCATGTTACGTTTCGTTCCTGAAGTTGAAAATGACGATGTAAAAGGAAACTTATTAGGCTTAGGTCTAAAAAAAGAACTAACCAGTTTACTTGGTTCATTAGATAAATTACCTTTGCATGTTTCGTTATTAGCAGCATATACCTCTATGGAGGTTAATTATAAAATGAATGGGGTAAACATTCCTGGACAAAATCAACGCGCAGCATTTCAATTAGATGCTTTTACTGCACAAGCCATAGCATCTTTAAATTTTCCAATCATAAATGTTTATGGTGGTTTTGGTTATACAGGTGGTCAAGCAACATTAAACATGTTAGGAACATACAATTTAGAATACAATACTAGTTTACCTTCTCCTAATAATAAAGTAACAACAACAATTACAGACCCTATAAATTTAGATTTTAGTACAAGTGGATTTAAAGCGACTATTGGGGCTAGATTAAGTCTAGGCTTTTTTAATATTTTTGGGAATTACACTATTCAAGAATATTCTACTATTTCAACAGGAATTGCATTTAGTTTTAGATAAAACAAAATATCCTTTATCCATTTTAATTGTAATTGAATAAGATTCATTTGCTTACTTGAACAGTATATAGCTTAATATCAAATTATTATATTTTAAAATAAAAAAAGACAACAATTGCCTATTTATAATTGTTAAATAAAGAACAGCTATTGTAAAACCATCTTATACTACAAAATAAATAGCTTTTTTCTATATTAAAATTCAAAAACTTTCTTATTTATAATTTAAGACTATCAGCACTAACAACTGAATTTTAAATTCACACATAGCACTAATAAAAAACAGAACAAAACGTAATGTGTCAATTATAACTTTTTAAATCACGTTAATATATTCTGCATTTTTAAAGATATTTTTTTTTAAATTTGAGTCGTTCGATTCAAAAAAAACTAAAAAGGTAAACGTATTGCTCTCCTTTTTTAGTATAACAACATATCATTTATTGAATTAATAGTTACAAGTAAAAATCATAGTGAAACTGTATCGTCTCATTAAAAAATTTGATAAACAATAGATTAAATATAATGCCTTCTTCTTTTTTTTAATGAAAATAAAGATAGAAAAAAACTTTTTATTCTATCTTTATTTTCACCCCTATGTTTACTTTTCTCAAAATTTATTTTAGATATAAAATCTTCATAATTTTCATATTGTAAATACTTACACAATCCAAGAATAACCTTAAACTGTTTGATATTAATATCTTCATCTGTAGAATAGATCTCTTTTGCTTTGTTATAATAATTTCGAAAACTACGTTCGCCTAACACGAATCCTGCCTCTAAATGAACAGCATCTGACAAAAGTTTAGCTTTACTTATTAATGAAGGATTTTTTTCACCTAAACGAGCTCTATTTACATTTGCCTTTTTAAAGGCTTCTAGTATTAATTCTTTATGCATCAAAATAGAAGTTATAATTGTTAAAAACATTTTACTATAAATAAATTATCATGAAAAACTGCTTTCCTAAATATTTCCGCAATTTTTCCTAAAGACTTCCTAGTTAATCGCATTAATCTTATTTCATTTGTATCAGAATTAATAAAAAGCATACTTATAGTAAGTGTATTGCCTAATAATTTGAAAAAAAACTTTGTATAGAAAAGCATAATCTTTGGGAAGTAATTATACTTCTCTATACAAATCTCGTTACACTTCCCAACTAGAGAGACGTCTCTACGAAATTATCATGTATTGCTTAGCTATAAAAACCGATTGTAATAATCGAACAGCAATGCTATTGTCTAATTTTTAATAAATAAAATGAAAAAAATATATCTACTTCTTTTTACAATAACACTTAATATCGGTTTATATTCATGTACACCGCAAAGTGATAATTCAGAAAACTCAACAATAATGAAAAAAATGAGAGTTCATGGTGATGATTCAGAAATTTTGCCTGAAGAAGAAACCAGTTAATAAAATTTTAATAGAATTTTCAACGTAAATTAAGCCTAGCAAAATTTAGTTACTATTTTAGAGGAATGAAAACTTATAAGACTTCATTCCTCTTTTTTTTAATCTATATTTTAGTCTTCAATTCTAGGGCATCAGCTCAAGAAGAAACTGATAGCTTAGCCTATTATTACGAATTAAGTAAATCCAAAAACAACAAAATTTCATACAAATTAAATTGCCTTAATAAATTAATTGATTTATCACGAAAAAAGAACAATTCTGATTTTTTATTAAAGGGTCTAAACATAAAAAGTTATTTATATTCAAAAAAAGGCGATTATAATCTTGCCATATCTACAGCAAAATTATTTTTAAAAAAAAGTAAAGTATACAATGATACTTCATACATACTAATCGCTTACAAAAAACTAGCTGATTACAATAGAATTAGTGACAGTCTCTTAAATGCATTCAAATATTATAATCAACACAAAGCATTAAGTTTTATATGCAAAGATTCATTAGAAGTTATTAGAGATTTAAGATTTATATCTAGCATTCAATATAATCTTGGATTAATAAAAGAAAGTGAATCAACAGCTATAGAAGCCCTAACTTTTTTAGATCAATTATCGAACAACAAAGTAACATCTAAAGCAAAAATTGGTATTTATAACCAATTGGGTATTATATATAAAGAAATGAAGCAATACAATTATGCTTTAAGTTTTTATAACAAAATCCTAACAATAACAAGTGAAAAATCTTATTTAAATAAGGTTTACAACAATATTGGCAATTTATATAAAGCACAACAAAAATACACTTTAGCATTAAAAGAATTTAAAAAAGTATATGCTATTGCTTTAGAACTTAATAACAAAAAAGAACTTGCAAAAGCTTTAAATAATTTAGCTTTAATAAAATCGAAATTACATATCCCAGAAGCATTAAAAGAATTAGAAATGGCTTTAGAGATTAGAAAAGAAGCGAATGACCTTTTTGGGCTTTATTCTAGTTATATAACGTTAACTGAATACTTTTATGATAGAAATAATATGGTCAAGGCTAATGCCTATTCAAAATTAGCATATGCCATATCTATAAAAACAAAAAATAAATTAGATAGACAGAAAGCACTTTCTTTTATGATTGAATTTAATAATCAAGATAAAATAAGAGAATACAAAAATGTTATAGATAGCAATAACATGATAAAAAATCAAAATGAATATAATTATTCATTTATAAAGTATAATTATTATAAGAAAGAGAAAGAAGCTCAAGAAAATAATTTAAAATATACTCAAAGTGAATTAAAATTGGTAAAAGAAAAATCTCTAAAAATAGTTTATCAATTAATAGGTCTTTTAATTGCATTTATTTCTTTATTTTTTTACTTTTTTTTTAAAATAAAATACAAAAAAGAGAAAATTAAGGAAATTTATCACACGGAATCACGCATATCTAAAAGAATACACGACGAAGTCGCTAATGACATATACCAACTCATATCCAAAATAGAAGGAAATTTCAATATCAAAGAAGATATATTATATAGTTTAGAAAAATTGTACAAAAAAACTAGAGATATATCAATAGAAAATAGCGAATTAGATGTTAAAAAAAATTATGACATCTTACTTAAAGATTTAATTTTAAGCTATAATAGAGGATTTACTAATATTATTACAAAAGGTATTTCTAATATTAATTGGAAGATGATAGGAGCACTCAAAAAAATCACTCTTTACAGAATACTTCAAGAGCTTATGGTAAACATGAAAAAACATAGTCAAGCATCTAATGTTGCTATAACTATGAGTATGCATAAAAACAAAATTATCATTACTTATAAAGATGACGGTATAGGTTGTAATTGTAAAATCAAAAAAAAATCGGGGCTAGTAAATATGGAAAACCGTATTAAATCTATTAATGGAACTATTATTTTTGAATCAGATATTAATAAAGGATTTAAAACAATAATAACCATATAAATCATGTTTAAAAAAGTTTTAATTGTTGATGACCATGATGTCGTTTATGAAGGTATTCGTGTTGTTCTAAAAAAAAATGCCGTTTTGAATGTATGCACAGCTCAATATTGTGAAGAAGCAATACTAAAAATAAAAAAAGCGTTTTTAGATAAAGTTCCCTTTGATTTACTAATTGCTGATTTATCATTTAAAACAGACTATAATAATATTTTATCAGGTGAGAATTTAATAGCCTCTATAAGAATACAATATCCCAATTTAAAAATCATTGTGTATTCAATGGAAAACAGATTACAAAAAGTTAGAGACTTAATTAATATCCATAAAGTTAATGCTTTTGTTTGCAAAGGTAGAAAAGGGTCTTATGAATTAGAAAAAGCTTTAAAATGCGTTTATTCAAAAAAACTTTTTCTTTCTTCCGAAGTTGAAAATGCAATAAATCCATCTACAAATTTTGAGATAGATGATTATGATATTAAATTGATAAAACAACTCTCAATTGGTTTATCTCAAGGAGAAATAAGTAAACAATTTAAAGCACAAAAAATAAGACCCAATAGCCGAAGCGCGATAGAAAAACGCCTGTCTATACTCAAAGATATATTTAAAGCTAATAACACGATTCACATAGTCACCATTGCAAAGGACCTATCTCTAATTTAATAAATACAGATTAAATACTACATATATTTTACACAACTTCTAATAAAAATTAATCTTATTACTTTATTCTATTATAATAAAATATCAGTTATATATTTCACAATCAATAGCGTCCTAAACGTTTAAAAAAGAGAAAGGGAAATTTGTTCCTCAAAGTTACCTTTGTGGTGCAACACAAAAACCACCTTTCTCTGATGCTAAATATAACATTGTTTTCTCAAATAATCTCAAAATTAGACCGCTCAAAATTTAAGAAATTAGTCAAGACACATCAAAGTGATAAACATCAAAAAGGATTTGATAGTTGGTCTCACTTAGTCTCAATGCTATTTTGTCAATTTGCTAATAGCCAATCTTTACGAGATATAAGTAATGGATTACGTTCTACAACTGGCAATCTTAATCATTTAGGGATGCTTAAAGCACCTTCAAAATCTACTTTGAGCTATCAGAACAAAAACAGGAGTTGGGAACTTTTTAGGGATTACTATTACACACTACTTGAAGGTCTAGGACAGCAAGCTCATTTTAAACGCACAAACTTCAAGATAAAGTCAAAAATATTCTTGTTAGACGCTACAACCATAAGTCTTTGTTTAAGCCTTTTTGATTGGGCAAAATATAAGACAAAGAAAGGCGCAGTAAAAATGCATACGCTGCTTGATTATGATGGACATTTACCCACCTATGTAAATATAACAGATGTAAAACTGCTGATAACAAAGGAGCTTACGACATACCGCTACTAAAAGGGAGCGTGATTGTTGCTGATAGATTTTACAATGATTTTTCACTCTTAAATATTTGGGACAGCAATGAGGTTTATTTTGTGGTTAGGCACAAGGACAATATAAAATTTAGAACGATAAAAGAACTAGAACTATTACCAACACGTCTTAAAAGATGAAATTATTGAGCTTACAGGCACTAAAACAAAAGAGAAATACTCAAGAAAACTACGCAGAGTAGCGCTGTGGGATGAAAAAAACCAACAAACCATTGAAGTCATTACAAACCAAACATCTTGGACAGCAAACACGATAACAGAACTATATAAGGCTAGATGGGAAGTTGAAATATTTTTTAGAGACATAAAACAACAACTACATATCAAGTCTTTTTTAGGAACTAGTCAAAACGCAGTAATGATACAGATTTGGACTGCGTTAATAACCATACTGATTTTGAAAGCACTAAAAACACAAGCAAAATATGCTTGGTATTTATCAAACTTAGTCGCATTTATAAGACTAAATCTATTTGTGAAAGTAGATTTAGTCTTATAAATGGCTAGACAACCCTTTTACGAAAGAGCAACCGCCTCCTAATAAATGCATACAAGGGGTTCTTTTTTGAAAAAACAATAAAACAAGAGGTTAAACCTGTAAAATGGTTAGATTTAGTGTGCCTGAAATTTATTTAGGACAGGATTGTTTCACAATATTAATGTTATGTTTTCATTTTTAAATTAACATTTTATTAACATTAATAAATTATATTTTATGGATAACCATAAAAAAAATGCTTTATAAAATATATTTTTGTTATGTCAAATAAAACTTAAAACCCAGATTCCTAAAAACTAAATAGCGAAATGAGAACACACCTAATAATTTTTAATATAAACAAAAAAGAGCAAAAAATTAAAACTCTAATGCTGGAAATAAATAAAATTGGCTACAACAAACGTATTGACAAAAATTTGATATTAGTTAAATCTGATAAGTATGCCTATGAAATTAAAGATTATTTATTAAATCTTTTTTCTGATGGAGATAAGTTAATAGTATTTAGACTCTCGGGGGAAGCAGGATGGTATGGTATTAACTTAATTCAATCAAAATGGTTTAGAGAAAACATCTCTTTTGATTGATTAATACAACTTGCTTAATAGACTGCTATTTTATCAATAAAAATATTTTTCTCTTTATACAATTCTAAACATCATACTTTATATTGAAAAAAAACAGTTTTTAGCAACAAATTCATTTAATGATTAGACACTAAAAATTACTTAATACACAAATCGATTTCTTTCTTCCAAAACATACTTATTATTTTAAAAATTTTGACAACCAAAAAACAATAGTTAATTAAAAAGCGAATATTGATAAACTAGCAAAATACGATATAAACTATGTTAGTTTTTAATTCTTCTTATACTAAATTTAATAATATACTTTATTTTGTTAACATTTTAAGAATCATCTATTCATAGTAAATTAAATTAACTTTTAGATAACATCTATTAAACATAAAGTAATAACTGTAATTCGTTCCTCTATAAAAATCTATAGGAACTTAAAAAGTTACATAAAATAAAAACAAGGATTGAACTCTTTTTAATCTCCTAAAAATACTATTCTTTTTTAACAAAATTACCAGAATAACGATATTCTCTATAGATACTCCACTTATTACTTTGGACTTTTAAAATCAAATTTATACCTTCAATTTAGCAATTAATTTATACTTATGAATTCTAATAAATTAATCATAAAAATAGTTTTACTGTCATTTATTGTGATATCACTAGCATATTGCACTGCTAACAAAATCACTAATAATGACTTAAAAATATATAATAACATAGATTTATCACTTGTTAACGAGAACAATTGGGAAGTATCTAATGACATATTATATTACATAAATCAACACAGAATTAAAATAAAAAAAAAAATACTTACAAAAGACACATTACATGCAACAGCTTGTGCTGTAATGCATACTAAGTATATGATTGAAGAAGTTAGAGTCTGCCATGATTATTTTTTCTCAAGAAGTGATGCTTTAAAGAAAATAGGAGCTACACGAGTTAGTGAAAATGTTGCCTACGGATATACTTCAGCAGAATCAGTTGTTAATGCTTGGTTAAAAAGTGAAGCCCACAGAATAGTAATTGAAGGTGATTATTCTAATATAGGATTTGGAGTTTTAAAATCGCCAAACAATAATTACTATTACACTACATTATTTTTCAAATAAAAGCTAATAGAACATGTATAAACAGCTCTCTATCTTTTTATAAATTCGTCTTTACTAACTTTACAGTAATTGAGATTCATTAATAATACAATTCCTTATACAACTTAATGATTAATACATTACTAAATCCCCACTTAAAACCACCATATTTCTTGGGTTATTAAAAAACTGCAATAGCCTTCTGTTATTTTTTATTATTATGTTTAGAAATTTATGCTATTTTTAATAAACAATCATATTCTATAGTGTTATAAAATTTAATAATTTCATTATATACAGCTAATTTTTTTTCTTTTTTGGTAAAATTATCTAAATATTGATATTTAATCATTTCTAAAGCACAGCTTAAAGCTTCATTTTTAATATTTATAGAGAGATAATTATTCCTATCTAATATACCATATTCAAAAGTTTTTCTAATACAGTTAAACCAATCATTGCTTTCTAATTTTTTGAATAAATCTTCTTTTAATGTATCATCAAATGAAATTCCTTTAAACTTAAGTTCTAAATGTTTTTTTTCTAATAAATTAAATGTAACATTATTATTTAACTGTAAAAACATTTCGCTTTTATTATAGAATTCAAAAATGAAATCCCCTAAAGTATTGATATCATTATTATACATTAACTCATCCATTCTATTAAAAATTAACTCTGTATAATTAATGGCTATATTCTTAACTTTATCATTAACAAAATCATACCTGTTTAAAATATTTAATTTAAAACATTTAACTATGGTACTCGTAAGTGTTTTACATTTTAATTTCCGTTGTAATCTTAGATCATACTTGTAAGTTGTTTGTTCTTTTACATTTAAAAAATCAGAAATCTCAAGAATCGAACAATTATGAGCTATTAATCTTAAAAAATAGAGTTCTCTATCTGTTAATTTAACTCTTTTACCTACATGTTTAACCAAAAGTGTTTTTTTATCTAAAGTCCTCATACATTATCAACTTGTTTTTAACAAATACTTATCTCTTTTAAGTAAAAAATGAAACTCAATATTTACATATAGTGTATTCAATAAATAATAAATCATGTACTTTTTATCTGAATTACCTTTTAGTTCATTGATACAAACTATTTTTTTAGCAACTTTAGTTATATCATTATTAATATTAATGAAATGATATTGTTTCTTATCTAGAATATTAAGTTGAAAAGCAACCCTAAAAGCATTAAACCAATTATTAACATTTAGCTTAAAAAAAATATTTTTTTCGATATTTCTAAAAAAGAACATATCTGAAAGTATGATATTCTCTTCATTATATATACCTATAAATTGGTGTCGTAAAATATCAACTTCTTCACTTGTAAGTTCCGAATTCAAGTCTTTTAACGACTCTTTATTTAATTCATTTTCACAACACTTATAAAACTCTAGTAAAAACTTTTCAATTAATTTAGTTTTCAATGTTTTTTTTAGAACCTGTTCTTTAAAAATAATTTCGGTATATACTAAAGAAACACGTTTAATAACATCAGGAAAAAAATCTTCTTTTTTTACAATTCCCATTTCAAAAGCCTTACAAATTATTTCGTTCCAATCTCTAGTATTAAATCTTTCAAATATGCTATACTTAATATAATAAACACATTTTCTATCTATATCTAAAAAAATTGCAATTTTGTTATCATTGAAATTATGTATAAAAAGCTTTAAGTAGGCTAACTCATCAAAAGTTAGGTTCAATTCTCTCTGTATTATATTTTTTTTCTCTATAAACGTTTTAACCATAACAAAGTATATTAATTAAAAAAAAACGCAGCTATTCTATATGAAACAAAGGCTCATAACTTATTAACTATAAAAACAGAAAATTGCCCAACTTTATCACCTAATCTTAACAAAAAACTTAACTTTATAAAAATATTAATTGCGCTACATAACAAAAAAAGCAAAATTAAATTATTAAAAACACCCCAAAGTTATAACTGGCAAACATTACTAATATACGTTCCTTAAATCACAGCTATATAATTTAAACCTCACTTCCCTACCGATTATAACACAAAAAAGACACTTATGTGCTAAATAAGCTCACTTACAACTTTTAAAAAACTAAACACATCATATAAAGTAATTTTGTTTGATTATTTTAAAGTTTAACACTTAACAAAGTATGCTCAAGATTTTATTTTTATGTATAGCACATTTGGCTTTAGCTCAAAAATCTAACTTTATAATAAAGTCTACTTTAACTTGTGTAGGGTCTTCATCAATATCTTTAAAAAATCAAACTAAAGCATATTTTATCCAACAAAGCATTGGACAATCTGGCATTATTGGTTTAAAAGTAACAAACAAAATTTCAGCTCAACAAGGTTTTCTTAATCATATAAAACTAATTACCGTCAATAATCCTACTGTAAGCATTAAAGAAACTATAAGTTTCAATATTTATCCAAATCCAGTTATTAATTATTTAAATATTTCTTTTGAAAAAGAACCAGTTAAATCACTACAAATAGACCTTTTTAACAGTACAGGAAAGTTGATTTTTTCTAATGAATATCCACCAAACAAAAAAATCATCATTCCCCTTAATAATTTAGAAGAAGCCATGTACCTATTACAAATTAGAAGAGATAATATTAAAGCTACTAAAAAAATAATTAAAGTAAATAAATAAAATATTGAAGCATCTTTATTATTCTATATTATTTTGTTTTATACTTTCTTACCAAACTAAGGCTCAACAGGTATATTTAGAAACAGGATTATCTACCGCATCTTTTGAAAATTACAAAAATGAATTAGGGGAGAATACCTTAAATAACACGTTTTCAAAACCTCAAGAGATTCTTTTAGGTACTGGTATTATATTTAATATTTTTAAAAACAAAATAAGATGGAGTATTGGTAGTAATTATAATAAATACAGAATTAATACCAGCTTTATATTTAAAGATACAAAAACTCCCATTTTTTATGATTTATCTTTTGTTTCATTAAAAACAGGAATTAACATTTCTTTATTAAAAATTTCAAAGTTTTCACTTCAAGTACATTCAAATTATTCTTCAGAGTGGCTAACCTATGGTTCTTATAGATATGAAAATGAGTTTAAAGATTTAACAAAAGGAAAACAATTACATAATTTTTTTTTCAACTATCATCTTGGTGGAGGTATAGAGTATCGAATTTCAAAAAACACATCTTTTTATATCAATTATAACAGTAAAAAAAGTATTCAAAAAAGCAGTAAAAATCAAACAGATGAGTCTTATCAAATATATACTTCATCATTCGTTATAGGTATAATATTAGATATAGAACAACGAATTAAAAATGATAAATAGATGATTTGTAATACTATAAAAAAAAACACTAGAGGTTTTTATTATAATCTAATCACTTTAATATTTATTTTAGTTTATAAGCCCATTAGTGCCCAAACAGCTGGTATAAACTATCAAGCTCTCATACTCAATACAGAAGAGATTAAAATACCTGGAAATAACATATCTCAAAACGAAGCACCATTATATTTAGAACATGTTAATTTTCGTTTTACAATTACAAATGATTCAAATACCTCGTACTATATAGAAGAACAATCAACCATAACTGATGAGAATGGTTTAATATCTCTTATTGTTGGTGAAGGAGTCCCTATTTTTTCATCGTTTAATGATATTATTTGGGATGGCTCAACAAAATTTCTTAATGTTGAAATTAATATCCTTAAAGATAATAAAGGTTATGTTCTTTTAGATTCTCAAAGAATACTATATCTACCGCAATCCAGCTCTAACATTCCGGTTATAAACGGGCTTAATAAAAACGCTAATACTATAGAACTAGGAGGTGCCTTAACTAAAGCCACTAAAATAACAACATCTAAATCGAATACACTTGCTATAACAGGCTTACAAAATGGCAATTTAACTAATGATGACCTTGTTATAATCGACAAAACAACGGGTACTTTAAAAAAAATAACAGCATCTTCTTTATTACAAGAAAAACAAAAATTAATTATTGCAAATGATGGCCAAACAGAATTTAAGCCACCATTACCTATTGATAACTCTGAAAAAATAAATGTTTATAGAAATGGTGTTAAAATAGGTTTTACCATTTTAAGTACTACAACCATCAAGTTAGAAACTGGAGTTATTTGCTACCAAAATGATGAAATACGAATCGTACAATTTTATTAATAATCAACTAAAAAAAACAATTATGAATACAATCATTTCTAAATTTAAAATTATGAAAACACGAATTACAAAACCATTAAAATTTGCATTCTTTGCAATAATTATGCTAGGCTTTAGTGCAGCTAATGCTCAATCAACAAGTGATGTTTCTAAAGAAACAACAGCAATAAAAGTTATTGACAATAAAGGTACTATTAAGTATTTTCAATCTAATAACGGTATTACACAAATAGTTAATACAACAGCTAACAAAACCACCACCACTTGGCAATTAGGAGGTGCATTAACAGATGACACTTATATTGATGCCAATGAAAACGTTTTTGCTTTAGATGGCATTGAATTAATTACTACAGAAACAGCTTCAACTGATGCTAGTACCGAATCTGACCATGGCACAGGAACAGGTTATACCTTATTAGTACGAGATGAAACTACTGGTGCCGTAAAAAAAATGCTAGCAACAGATTTAGTAAGCGGTATTAGAACAGAACATACACAAACTACAGATGCAACAGCAAACGTAGCCATTGCTGTAACAGGGTTACCTGTACTAACAGCAGGCACCACAGCCGCAAAATTATTTGTCTATAGAAATGGAGTGAAGCTACGATTTGGCACTGACTTTACAACATCAGCAGATTTGGTTACTATAACTTATGACGCTACCGATTTGCCAATGTATACCGATGACGTTATTGAGATTCAATATATTAAATAACACTTAAAAAAAGTTATTCAAATAGCTGTGTACCACTTAAAACCTATATTAATCCTTTTACTTATAACGGTTTGTGCTTCTAGTTATGCACAAACCGTTAATTTAATAGACAAAAAAGGTACCATAAAAAATATTAATTTAGATATAGGAAATATTGCTGAAATATATGATGCCACTGGAGGCCAAACCATCAATGAAGGCACTTTTTCTGATATTGAGTTTGGTACAACTGGTATTATAGATAATTCAGACTTCACTACAACTTCAAACTCTATTAGTATTCTTAAAGCTGGTCGCTATGAAATAACTTATAGAACTAGTACAGAAACAACTAACAACCAAAGAAATGGGGGGGAATTTTTTTTAGAAATAAATGGAACAGAAGCCTCTGGAACAAGAGCTTATACCTACAATAGAAATAACTTAGTTGATAAAAACACCGTTACCGTTTGTAAAATTATTCAAATAAACACAGAAACTACTATTAAAATAAAAGGACAAGTTTATGCTTCAAACCAGGGAGGTACTAGCTCTTCTTTAAATATGGTTGCAAACGGGTCTTCTTTAATTGTAAAAAGAATTAAATAACCTCTAGTAACGAGAATTTAAAACCTTTTTTATTATTAAACAAAAATGAAACTAAATCACAAACTATTACCAATATTAATTTTAACACTTCTTTATAACTCTTTTGCTTTTTCTCAAATTCAAATTTTATCTAATAACATTGGAGACATAATCAATGCAGGACAAGGAGATTTATATCTAACCACAGATACCAATCAACTATATATTGGTTTAAGTGATGGAACTATATCGTTAATAGGAAATGAAAGTTACAATGGATATAGCTGGGATCGAACGGGTAACTCTAATGCAAGTAATTTAAATTTTTTAGGTACTAGCAATGATATAAAATTTGAAATTAGGTCTAATAATCTTCCTATGCTACAAATTGGAAGAAGACAAACCTTAGGATTAACACAAAATTTTACTGATTATAATGACAATAACCAACCTTTAGTAAACCTAAATGGTGATGGAACCACATCTGCTTTACAATTTACAGCTTCTGGCGCAGATTTTTACAAACCTATGTTTTTTACCACCACAGAAGGTAATTTTAGATTAAAAGGGAGTGCCGCAGGTACCGATTATTTTGAAATAGGATCTGCTGGTACGAACAACAATGGATTGTTTGAAATTATTATAGGCGATGATGGTGATGAGCCTATAACATTTAAAAAATACAATTACACCACACAAACACAAATTGAAATGATGCGCCTACAAGGTACAGGCTTAAACGATAATGTTCGAGTGGGTATTAAAACCAATGGCATTATGGCAAATTCTACCCTACAAGTTCAAGGCTCTTTGGCAACAACCATTTTTACAACAACTACAAATCTTAACTTAACTGAAAACCACCATACTGTAATTTTAGGAGGAAATCATAACATTATTTTACCAAATGCTTCTACCTGTACAGGTCGTAATTATATTATAAAAAACCCTACAACAAATTCCAATGTTATAACGAGTTATATTACTTTACAAGGTAATACAAGTACAAATATTACAAGTGAATCAATACTTTGGCTACAAAGCGATGGTGTAAATTGGCAACAAATAAACTCTGAAAGCTCTAGTAGCACAAGTAGTGGCTGGAGTATAACGGGAAATTCTATTGCAACTACCAATTTTATTGGCACTACTAATTATCAACCTTTAAAATTCAAGGTTAATAGTTCAGATTTTGGTTTATTCCATCCTCTAGGAGGGATTAACATAGGACTAGAATCGAATGCCAACAATAACCAAGGGTTAGCTATTGGCGAAAAATCAAACGCAGGACAACAATGCTCTGCTTATGGATATAACGCTGATGCTAGTGGGTTTCAATCGAATGCGTTTGGTTATGGTGCAGTTGCATCAAGTAACCAATCCACAGCTATTGGATATAATAGTATTGCAAATGGTGAAAATGCAACCTCCTTAGGCCATGGTGCTACAACTAATCAAGATAATGCTATTGTAATAGGAAACACTAATGATGATACACAGTATGATGGTACTAAAGTAGGTCTTGGCACCTCCACTCCAACTAGACGCCTACATGTTGCTGGCGGGTTTAGATTAGTAGATGGTACTGAAGGTGAAGGAAAAACACTAATTTCCGACGCTAATGGAAATGCTAGTTGGAAAGATGATTCTCCTATTATAGCTGAAATATATAATACCATAGTAACAGGAATAGACTCTAATACAACGTGGGTTACAGTAGGTTTAAATGCAATGAGTATTGTCTCTGGAAATATTCAAAAATCTGGAAATGGTATTCAGGTACTAGAAGAAGGCTTATACAGAATTACATATAGAGTTAGCATACAAACAGAAACAACAGCAAACAGAAGAGCTGGTGGCATGTTTAGGCTATTAATTGATGGATCTGAAGCTAATGGATCTAGATCTTTTGCATATGCGCGAAACACAAATAATCGTCCTATTTTTTCAACAGGATCCGCCACGAAAATAATGTCACTAACAGGTAGCGAATTAATTACAATACAAGCAGTTAGATCAAGTACAAATCCAAATGAAGACTTTGATACTGTTGCAAATGGATGTAATCTTATTATAGAAAAACTTTAATTGTGTTATTTAATTATTAATAATATTTTTTATTAAATATTGACAAAAAAAATTTTATAGTAATTAAACTATTATAAGAAAATATTAAATAACTCAATTAATTAAACAAAAAAATATACAAGTACACTAATATTTACTATTAGCAACAAAAGTAAAATACATTCTTTTAAACTAATAAAAACCTCATAACAGTGTTTAAATTCATTTCGTTTTATTTCCATAACTCTTAATAAACTATTTACTACTCTTGTGTAATTTTTGACTAAAATTTTTATTCGGTCAAATTTTACGTTTTAAAACGAATATAAATGTATCTAGAATGAAATATTAATTATTATTAAAGTGTTCTTAATACATTTTTTTATTAAAAAATTAATTTCCGAACAAAAACTTTATCTTGTAATATAAATAACAATACAAAAAATAATACACAACACAGGGTAATACAAGATCACAATAATATTACATTAACAAAGATCTTTTAAAAACACGTTTAGCCAAATAAACTGTTTGTTTAGTATATACCTGACTATCAAATATTTTTTCTTGTTCTGGTAGTAAAAAGGCTTTTATTGCCATTAAGTATTTATATTCGGCAAAGTTCCATTCTACAACTTTTCGTTTATTATTAATAGTATTAGCTATATTAGCATTGCCTATTTTTCGTAATTCTATATAATAAATAATTACGGCAGATTGTAACTTTTCAATTTGCGATGTTTGTAAGTTAAGTTTACTACCTAAACACTTTGTTTCTTTTGTAATTAAATAGTCAATAGGATTTTTTAAAAGCTCTATATAGTGTTTTGTATTATTTATTTGATCATTTGCAAGGTTTACAAAAATTAAACCTGTAAAAAGAATTAAAAATACAATTTTCATTATTTCATAATTAAATTAAAACATTACACAATAAAACGTTACACTCTGCCTATCAAATAAAAAATAAACTTTGTTTTGTGTAATTTATTAATATGTGTTTATTTTTAGTAACGGAACTAAAGCTAAAAACAAAGTTGTTTCTTACAAATACGCACTAAGCTTTTTATTTTTAAAAAAAACCGCCACAGGCGGTTACTATTTAACTCCTGCCACCCTTAAGGGATGGCAGGATAAAGTACCTAAGGAAACAAATAAATACAAAGTATCAATCCTTTATGCAACGAACGCTAAAGCCATAAGCACGACCGTTACTGGCAAAGTAGGCACTACTTTCACCTAAGAGTAGCCGAAGCTACCCACAAAGCCAAGAGCGCCAGTATCGTAGTTGCGGCGGCCTGCAGATGGGAGCTTTAATGCCGAAGCATAAGCGCCTGCTCTATTATTCTGTGAACTACCAGTACCCCAAAAACCAACACCGCCGTAGTTACGCTCGGCATCTAACTCGTTTTTGGTTGGAATACGGTAACCTGAAGGACATGGATTATTTGTCCCTGATACATCCTGCCACAAGGTAACGTCCGGTGTTGTCAACCAATCTTTTGGTGATGAATCATTTTTTATAAATTTACCGTCCCAAGCATTGCCATCACTAGGTACTGCTGTGGTAGCCATGGTTTCAGTATCATTACTCTGCTCTGCATTATCGGAAGCTGTAGAACTTATCCAAACTATGGTCTGATGACCATCGGAACCACGACCCCACTGATACAAATCGCCATATGATAAATGATCATTATAAGCCGTGGCGACCTGTTGAGCTCCCAAATTACGATCCATCCAATATTTACCCGTAGGTGAAAGTACTGATACTGGGGGGACTGGTGGAATTACGGATGTAACAACTCCTGTAATAGTACTCAAATAATCTGTCCCGTCATAATAATACAAACCCTTTGGGTCGCAATCTAAACAATAAACAACCAATCCCTCAGCTGAAGTTAAAATACCAACCATGTCATGATAACCCATACGGGGTGGTAAAAAACCCTGTGTTGTTGAAGATAATTCCAATACCGATGAAGTATCGGGAGTTGCTGTACCTATACCAATCTGAGAATAACCCGATAAACTAATTAATAGGCCAAATAAAATTAATTTATTTTTTTTCATTATTATGTTTTTTTTATAAATTAAATACCTTTTTTGATTAAAAAATATCTTAATGATATATTTGGACTTATTAAACAACAAGTGTCTATTAAGCTAATTTTTAACATTTAATTTGAAGGAAAAAAAATACTATATAAGTAAAAAACAATATTTTCTTAAATCTTTTAAATATAGAACTGAAGGAATTCTAGAATTTAATAGTTTATAGATTGCTAAAAAAATTATAAACATGAGTAGTTATTTGGGTTCTATGTAATAAAACCTGTTCTCTATACTTTTTTTTAAACAAAAATACTTTAAATCTAGATAGTAGTATAAAAAAATATTTGATACTATTGACAAAAAACTTATAAACTTGATTCAGTTTTGGATGATTCATTATTACTATAAAAAAACAAGTTATTACAAAACTTATAGATTTATTTTTTTTTAACATAGGTGTTTCAAAAAAAGTTGATAACAAATAAAAATAATTGCGATAAATACTTTTTTGAAACATATTGTTTAAATTTAAAACCAGTGAGTCCTTTTTTAATATAACTATAGTATCATAAGCATTACGTAAACTAAAAGTTCCGTAAATAAATGCATTATCATTTAATTGAAAATTAAATATATTATGTTCTAGTAAACTTCTATTAATAGGTATAGGTATATTATTTACCATAATTTTATATTTTAAAAAAGCAGTTTCTTCTAAGTTTAACAAAAAATTACTACTTAACAGTTTGTCATGTAATTCTATGGCTCCTATATACTTATCAGACACCAACCTAGGCAAGTGTCTGTGATTAAAAAGAGTTTCATTATTATTATCATTTATAGAATAATAACCGGCTTCTTGTAATATTTGGTTAGCCTTATATATATCATTAGAATGTACTAAAATATCTATATCACCTATCATACGCTCAGCTATATTGTTGTAGTAATTTCCTTTTAACAAAGCCATCCCTTTTAAAAAAACATAATCTATATTATGAGATTTAAAAAGTGTATTAATTTGTTCTGCTTGTAGTAAAAGTGATTTATTTCTAAGGTTATTAAGACTTGTAATTTCTTTAAGATACAACTCTAAATCTACAGGTAGTATATGTAACAACCCTCTAGTTTTAAGCCTACAATACACTGTTGGCAATACTAAATGTTTACTCGCTATCTTGATAAAAAAATCCCATTCTGTTATAAATTTACCACAGTAGTCAATTATGTATTTATTATCTGTTTTATAACTTAATATGGAAGCAATAAATTTAAGTATGTCGCTTTTTTTCATTTGTATAATATTTAAATACATATAATTTTTGGTATTGAAAAAACAATTGTAGAAACAGGTTTATAAAGAGAAAAAAAATCAATTTAATACGATTCTAAATCTGCAAAATACTTTATAGCATCTTCTGTTTTGGAATATGTAAGCTTATAAAAAGTAACCGTATTAATCCAGTTTAAAAATTGTAATGCATGACTTGAATTACTAGAAACCCAAGATTCTGAAATTAAAATTTCTAACCCTTTACTTCTGTCGAGTATTTCTAAGCTTGGTATCTTATTATCTTTATTAAAATTAACCAAGACTACCTTATTACATTTATAGCTATATGTCTTTTTAGGACAGCCATTAATAGGTAAAAACTTAATATCTCCCTTATACCCGTTTACAGTAGTTAGTGAATTAAAACTTTTAACATGATTATTTAATAATGTAAAAGCCCCTTTTTTTATTGATATTGCAGAGGGGTTTCTATAAACTTCTAGACTGGAAGCAAGCATAGGTGTTATATCGTCTGCAACAACATTATAACCATTTTGATTTAATAATGCAGACAATGTGCTTTTACCACTCCCAGATTTTCCAATACACATAATAGCATTCTTATCTTTAACCACCGTTGAAGCATGAAATGTTGCGAGCCAATCTTCTTCTTTTTTAGCATACAGTAAATTGAAAATTTGTAATGAAAATTTTCCCAAAAAAACATGCATCTCTACCAACTTAGTAGCCAATAAAAATGTTCTATTTAAATATAAGACAACGTTTTTATTATCACACACCACATCAAATACCTGATAATCTACATTACTATTAAAAGAGGCTTCATAATAAGCTAATTGAGGGTTTACAAAATTTTTAATTATTTCATTAGGAAAGTTTACTTGTATATATTTACCATAAATTACATAATAAGTTCTAGAAGTTATTTCTTCTTTATAGAGCTTCTTATAATCTAAATACTTAAACTCATAGATATTATAATTTGACCTGCTGTTATAATTTACGCTTAGAAGCAATTGAGAAATCTCTAAATAATAATTAGCAGAATTTTCATAAGTATAACCTTTATTTTTTAGATAGTTAAAAAAATCGATTTTTGTTTTATTTAAAAAAGATTTTAAAAATTCTAACACCTTATTACTAACAATAATGTATGAATTAGATTTATTAAACCACAATACATAAAGCTCATGTTCACTATCAATAGGCAAGACATATTTTGGTGCTAATGCAGCAATATTATTCATTTGTCTCTATTTTAATTTTTAACAAGATTTATTTTGATAAAATATATTTTAAAGCAACATTTATTTACTATAAAACTTAAAACAGTTATTAAATTCATTTAATAAAAAAACCGTAGCTATATTAACTTAAGTACGGTTTATCTTTAACTAGGTTTTACAAATATATTTTATTCTCCTGCTTAAAAACACCAAAAAAATGCATTTTTCATGGCGGTGGTAAGGATTGTGCTTGTGATTTTTTTGGACTTAGCATTATAAAAGTACCTAAAGCTGTAAGGGCAGCATATTTACCCATCTTTTTCATAGCTTCAATACGATCTATATAATTATTATCTAAGTCGTTAGCCTTATCGATAATAACATTACCTATCTTATCTTTTAATTTTTCTTTCATAAAATATTATAGAATTAATTAACTAAAACTTTTTTTGTTATAACAGTATTACTATTTTTTAATTTTAAACGTACTATATAAACCCCCTCACTTACATGTGACACATCAACATATTTCTTATCATTTGTAGCTACACTAAAATTATCATCTATAATAACTCTACCAGAAAGATCTATTAAAGAAAAATTAGCAGAATGATTACTTATATCAGAAATCATAATTTGTTTTGCTTTAAGTATAGACACAATGTTTATATTTGAAATTGCTAAATCTTCTGTATTAAGCGTTTTATTTGAAGTCGTTAAATAAAAACGTCCACTACTATTTAAATCCTGTGAAGAAGTAAATGTATAAGAATCTTCTAATAGTGTAAAAGTGTTTAATTCTGTATCTTGCAAATAAATTTTAGTTCCTTCAGGTAAGGTAGATGCATCCATAGATATTTTATAAGAAGCACCTGTTTTAACATTTAAACGAACAGGTATAACCAAATCTGTACTTGATAAATCTGAAAGTGGCAACGCCTGTATTTGAAAGGCTGCTTTACTTGAATTATCGGCAAGTTCTGTTGTTATTGACAAACTTGGTAGCGAAAAAGCCCCAGAATCCCAACTTACATCTAAACCTCTTGTAACATGATTGTTAATAAAATATAAATCAGCATTATAAAACTTATTTTCATCAGAAACATCATTAATTTTTAACTTAAAATTAAAATACTCTATCGAATTAATTTTCTTAGAAACGGACTTTCCTGTAATAAAATCATCTTTACTCGACACCTTTTGCATAGCTTTAGTAAAAGTTAAGGTTCCGCCATCAGCATCAGCATACACCATAAAACCTTGTCCTGGCATAATATCAACATCGCCACCTGGCTCCCCTAAAAGGGTGGTGCTATTAAGAACTCCCCATGTAGAACCATCTGAAGTAACAGCTCCATCATAACCATAAACCGCAACATAATTAGAATTAAATGCACTACTACTACTCATTACTGCAAGTAAATTAGAAGCACTAATTGCAGACGAATAAGGATTACCTATTAAATTCGCATAACGATTTTTACCTGTTCCCGCAGTAATTACAACTGGCACATCTCCAGTTTTTATTACACCTTGAAAACTTAATGTTCCGCCAGATACTGTTGCAGACCTATACCCTATACCCGCAGTTAAAACATCTGTATCAGTATCAGAAAATTCATTATAAACACCTAGAGAATTATTATTATCATAATCACCAAAAAGCCAATCTCCACCTTGTGTACCAGCAACAATACTAGCTGTGTTTCTACTATAAAACAAGTTAAAAGCCTCTCCAGTTACTGGAGGCGCAATTAAATCCCTTGTAGACACAGAAGCTACCCAACGCCTATACTCTGCAACCCCTGTTGAAGCACCATCAATATACACATTAGAAAATGCGCTAGACCCAGAATCCATAATAAATTCACCTGTGCCATTAATAGACAAATCACCACTATTACTAATAAACAAATCTGCAGATTTAGATACATAGACAAGACCTCCATTTTCAACAGCTAAATCAACTTGAGAAAACATCATATTAACACATAAAAAACCTATAACAAAAAGAGTATTTTTCTTCATTTTTTTTATTTAAATTTATATTAATAACAAATATGTTAAAACAAATTAAACTTGCAATTCTCAAAGTAATATAAGGTAACAATAACTAATAAGTGTGCGTTATTTTATATTTTAAAGATTAATTAGCGCCATATCCATACCCATACCCATAGTTATACTGATTTGACTTATTTGCGTTAAGTCCATTAACAACAAGCCCTATATTTTTTAACTTTTCAGTTTTATATAACTTTTTTAAATGCAAAATAATTTTTTTGTCAGAATAGTTTGATCGAACAACATACGTAATTACGTCTGCATATTTAGATATTAAAAAAGTATCTGAAACTAAAATAGTAGGTGCTGTATCTACAATAATATAATCATAACTTAATTTAGCTTTATCTATTAGATCTCCAAATTTCCCATTACTAAGTAACTGTTGGGCATTTGGTGGTATAGGACCACCTTGTAAAACATCAAAATTTGTATTATTATCAAAAGGCTTAATAATGCTATCCTCCCAACTAAAGTGTTCATTATATAAATAATTAGACAACCCTTCTTGGTTTTTATCGCATCCAATATAATTATGTATTTGAGGATTTCGTAAATCACCTCCCACTAACAAAACACGCTTATTAAATGAGGATAATGTTATTGCTAAATTGATACTTACATAGGTTTTTCCTTCTCCTTTAATTGATGATGTTGAAAAAATAACTTTACCCTGGTTTTTATTAATTAAAGAAGGGTTAATTAAATTAATGTTAGAACTTAATATTCTAAATACTTCGTTTTGTACATTATTCTCATTTGGTGTTAAAAGCATATCTGCTTCACTTGTAACACCTTTTATAGATGGAATTTCTGCAACAATAGGAATTTCAGGAATTAAGTTTTCTAAATCTTCTACTAATCGAATTTTTGTATCTAAAGCAAAAACGAGATATAAACCCCCAAAAGGACCTAATATACTTATTAAAATAGCTATAGAATAAATAACAAATGGCTTAGGAGCTATTGGAGATGTATTTGCTTTAGCATACTCTACAACTTTTACTGAGGATTCTGTCACAGATAAATTAATAGCGGCTTCTTCTCTTTTTTGAAGTAACAACAAGTATAAACTCTCTTTTATATTTTGTTGTCTTTCTATAGAACGTAATACTTTTTCATTTAAGGGTATGATACTTGTTTCTTCACTTATCTCTTTATGCTTTTCTTTAAATTGATTTTGCCTAAATTTTAAATCTTGTATATATACCTTTAATGAATTCTCTAAATTATTTTTAATACTATTAAGCTGTTCTTCTATATTTTTGATTAAAGGGTTATTAACACCTCCAGCCTTTTTATACTTACTGTATTCTAAAACCTTTGCATTGTAATTTCCTATAAATTTATCTAGTTCACTATTATTAAAGCCCAAATTTACAGGTAATAAATGAATTTCATCAAAATTAGATATAAGTTGGTCTTTTAAACTATTAGCTAAAAAAATCTGGTTATGTATTTCGAATAAAGAAGCATCTGATAGGGTTATTTTATTAATGTTTTCAACAACTTGTTCTTGTATATCAATAAATGTATTTTGTTGTTTAAATTTTTTCTTTTTATCTTCAATAGAATCTAACTCTCCAAATAAACTAAGAAGCCTATCATCTACAAACTCCACGGTTCTTTTTGATACTAATTGTCTATCTTTAATTCCGTCTAATTTATAAGCTTCAATTAAAGCATTAAGTGTTGACTCTAGTTTTAATTTATTTTTTCCTTGTAAACTCAACTTTAAAACATTACTATAATCTCCTACTTGTTTAATCTTTATAGAAGATTTTAATTGATTAATAACATTTTCTTTAGCAACAAACTTTATTTGATACGTATGCCCTACAAAATGCTTCATATTTTTGGCAGTTTCAATAATTTCAAATGGTAAGTTTAATTTATTACCATTTGTACTATACCCTGCTATTTGTATAAATTTATCTGCATTTATATCTATTATATCAAAACCTGTAGAATTAACTACAATATTATAAGCCATTTTAGAGGTTATACTATCTACGTCAATAAGAACTTTAAATTTAAATGGTAAGCTTGCTAATTCTAATACTTGAATGGTTCCTTTTTCAAAAAAAGAAATATTTAATTTATTTTTAACAACAACCTGTTCTATAATTGGATATGATATTAGCAACTCTACTTCATTCTCTAAATTAACATTAGACCTATTAAACAAATATGAAGAAGTATTTAGTTCTATTCCTTTAGATTTATCTAATACTTGTATTTTTGCATTAGATAAATACACTTTGTTTGTATATCGTAAATAAAAAAAACTAATTAATAGCGAAACCACCATGGTTATTAAAAACCATGGCCAATAATTTAAATATTTATTAATATCCTTTATAATATTTAATTCTTCTTGCTCTGTATTAAACATTTTTGTATTAATTCTTTTCACGTGTTTATATTAAATTTTATATATTGTAATTACAATACAATTAAAACCTTATTTCTATTCATATTTACAAAATTTAGTTTTAGTATGTTTTAGAAACAACCTATTAACGGCTAAATAGTACTATGGTTGAAATTAAAATAGATGTTACAGACAAAAGAGTTCCAAAATTACTTATATAGCCTGCACTTTTTACTTTTGCTATATTAGGTTTTACATAAACAACATCATTCTGTTTAATAGTATAATAAGGTGTTTTTAACAAATTAGTTGACGTTAAATCAATATGTTCTATATGTCTTACGCCATTTTCTTCTCTAATAAGCAAAATATCATTTCGCTTTCCATTAATTGTTAAATCACCTGCATACCCTAATGCTTGAAATAAGTTTATAGACTTTTCTGAAAAACCATACGTACCAGGACTATTAACCTCTCCTAATACCGTTACTTTCGAATTTAATAACCTAACATCTACAATAGGTGCTTCTAAATGTTTACCTAATAAAAGTTTGTTTTTAATAATTTCTTCAAGTTGTTCGGGGGTTTTATTTTTAACAGAAACCACACCTAACTCAGGAAGTTTTATTGTGTATTGTTCAGACACTAAATAACCCTGTAATTTTAAAAGTTCTGGAGATCCCGTAAGAGAAGCTACTTGTTTATTGTAAGGGATAACGGCCTCTGGTATATTTGAACTTACAACAATATTAAGAATATCGTTAGGTTGTATAAAAATATCATCATAATTAATTTGCGAAATTTTTACAGTATTTGAATTTTGTAGATATAAAATATTTTTTTTACTAGAACAAGATATTGTTATTACAAGGAGTATAAAAAGAGTAAGCTTTTTTATCATATTAAGATGTTTTTTTTAATTCATTAATTAGCACGGTAACAATTCTTTTAGAAGCATTTCCATCCCATAGGGGTATATGCTTTGATGTTTTCCATTGATTATTAAATAGTATATCTAAGTATTTTTTAATATTTTTAGGGTTTGTACCTACCAATTCATTAGAACCTAAGCTTACTGTTATAGGGCGTTCTGTATTATTACGAAGTGTTAAACAAGGTATATTTAAAACACTTGTTTCTTCTGTAATACCACCAGAATCTGTAATAACAGCTTTGGCATGTTGTATTAAATAATTAAATTCTAAATAAGGCATTGGTTTTATCACATGCAAATGAGTGCAATTAATTTTTAAACTATTAAAAACCGACACAGTTCTTGGATGCATAGGAAATACAATAGGGATATTGCGTGTGTTATTAATAATTTCGGTTATTAACATATTTAAGCACTCTTTATCATCAACGTTAGAAGGTCTGTGTAATGTTAAAACCATATAGTTTGCTTTTTTTAATTTTAAGCCATCATAAAACTTTGGTTTTTTAAAATTAGGCAATTGCTTTAACAAAGTATCAATCATAGTATTTCCAACAAAAAAAATCTTAGATTTATTATAACCACTTTCGTTAAGATTTTTACTAGCTAAACTTGAAGTGGTAAAGAGGTAATTTGATATACTATCAATAATTAATCTATTTATTTCTTCAGGCATACTCCAGTCTTTTGATCGTAAACCAGCTTCTACATGCGCCACTTTTATACACAACCGTTGTGCTGTAATGGCACAAGCCATAGAAGAGGTAACATCGCCTACTACTAGAACCAAATCTGTTGGATTTGCTTTTAATTCCTTTTCAAAAGCAATCATAATACTAGCTGCTTGTTGTATTTGAGTACCAGAATTACAGTCTAAATTAATATGAGGTTTAGGAATGCTAAGTTGTTTAAAAAAATCATCAGACATATTGGCATCATAATGCTGCCCTGTATGTACTAACCTAAAATTTATAGATGCTAACCTACATTGTAAGCCTTGTATTTCATGAATTATAGGTGCTATTTTCATGAAATTTGGCCTTGCACCAGCAACAATTGTTATTTTTTGTGTATTCATTTATTATTTTAAGTTATGGCCTAAATACATATTAATACTTAATAAACAAATTAAAAGCAAAGCGTAACAAATGTATTTGCCTTTTGATACGGTATGGCTGCCTTAATAGCCTATTAGCCCATTCTAAATTATGTTTAACCCACCATTTGGGCGCTCGTTTCACCACACCTGTATAAACATCTAAGCTACCGCCTAGGCCTTGATAAACAGCTTTATATTCTTTTTGAATATCTTTCATAAGCAGTTCTTGCTTTGGAGACCCCATAGCTACAAACACAACATCTGGTTTATGTTTTTTTATATCTTCAATTAAAACTCGCTTCTCTTCTTCTGTTTTTATATATCCGTTTCTAAAATTACAAATAGTAACACCTCTATAATCCTGTCTTAATTTTTTAACCGTAGCTTCAACAACTTGTTGTTTACCTCCTATAATATAGAAAGATCTACTTTTATAATAAGATTCTATTATTTCTAGCCACAACTCGCAACCTGGAATTTTAACAACGTTTCTATTTCCTTTTTTCTTTAAAATTTGAACTGCACCAAACCCATCTGGAAACCCAATATTTTGGTTAATAAAATCTCGAGTTATTTTTGTTGCATGAAGAATTTTCTCTGCATTTACAGCTACTAAAACAGCTTTTTTTTTAAATGCATATGTTATAAGTTCTTGTTTTGATTGAGGTGCAAATGTTTTTATTCCGTTTAAATTTTTAAAATCCATATGCCTTGTTTTATATATTTAATAAAAACAACCTGTTATAAATTATAAAAGATTATTTAAAACAATTTAAAAAAGAAAGATGATTAATTCTCAAACTGTTTCATCAAAAATATTGAACAAGTACAAAATCAATAAGCTCAAAGTAACATACGGTTCTAATTATTAACAACTGGATAATCTACTTTTATATTTATTAAGTTTATAGTAAAACCAGAACTTATAGTTACTAGCATAAACGCTTTAAAGCAAAGGCTTAAATACATTTGAAAGTATTGTTTTCTTTTCAATTTATTTAAAGAATTATGATTCTTATTAAATCTATTTTTTTGTTAACCTGCCAGTAAAATAATTATATCTTTTTAAACTTGAAATATTTATACTTTGCTTATTTTCTTGTTCTAACAAATAATACGATAAGGCATTAAACATAAAAGCGTTGCTCCACCTCATGTAAGAAATTTTCGAACTTACACCTTGTTTTAATTGGTAATAAAAATAACCGCGTTTATCTTGCATATTTTTTATAGTCCATTGTACAACCTGTTTTGCTAAAACAGCATGTAATGAAAAAACATTTAATTTAGATATAGTTACAAACAACTGCCCTGGGCAATGTATATCTATAGGGTAGGTTTTGTTGTAATAATATTTTGGAGTACCATCTGTTTTAAAAAAAGATTTTAAATAAAAATTTAACCCCACGTTAATATTTTTTTGAAATGTAAAATCGCCTGTACAATCTATGTAGGTTTGTATAGCCTCTAAATTATAACCGGTATGAAAACTATCTATCCAACTTTGTACTGGTAACATGCCATATACCCATGATCCATTTTTATTTTGAGCATCGCAACACGCGCTTATTGTTTTTTTAGCCGTTATTTTTAAGCTTTCGTTTTTTGTATAGGCATAAACTTGGCTAAGTATTTTAGCACCTAATAAACTGGCATTATAAACCGTATTATTCCCCTTTAAAGGAGCATAAGAAAACAAAAAACCACATTTATATACGGTTCTATTTAAATCGTTTAAAACAAATTTTGTTGCAGATATACAAGCCTTTAAATACACTTTATTTTTTGTTATACTATATGCCATTAATAAAGCATCTACCGCAAAAGAGGTAGCTACAACGGTAGGCGTGTTTTTTGGAAAGAAAAACAAACGTCTTGCTTGCCAATCAAAATTATAGCCCCAACAAGCACCGCTATAGTTTGTATTTTTAAGATTGAGCAAAAGATGCGCTAGTTCATTAATTTTTTTTAATAATGCTTCTGAAGATCCATATGCTGTATTTTTTAGTTTTGATATTGTATATAAGTTACAATAACCCGACAAAAACAAAGCAATACCTTTGGCATTATGTGCTTTAGGCACACCAAACAGCTTTCTAAAATTTATGGGGGAGCGTTTAAAAAACTGAATCCAAACCAACCTAGCTAAATCCCATTTTTTAAATGGTAATGCTTGAAAAAAGCTAGAGTTTAACCCATCATAAGGGTCCCAGCCTTTATAATTTTCATTTTCACAATATTTTTTTAATTTATTAAATACGCCCCCAACATGACACTTCATTACAGTTACTTTTTTTATTGACTTACTGAAAAAAAAAAAAAAACCCGCCACAGGCGGTTAATCGGTTACTCCTGCCCCCCTTAAGGGATGGCAGGATAAAGTACACCTAAGGAAACAAATAAATACAAAGTATCAATCCTTTATGCAACGGACGCTCAAGCCAAACGCACTACTGACATTGGTATAGGAGGTATTACTAGTATTGAAGAAGAGGTAAAACATCTTAGTACCACTAACAGTACTAGTCCAATAGTAGCCGGTAATACCCAAAGTTTTTAGAGAGCCATCAAAATTGCGGTAACCTACAGATGGGAGCTTTAATACCGAAGCATAAGCGCCTACTCTATTATTCTGTGCACTACCAGTACCCCAAAAACCAGTACCGCCGTTGTTATGCTCGGCCTCAAACTCGACTTGGGTTGGAATACGGTAACCTGAGGGACATGGATTATTTGTCCCTGTTACACCCTGCCACAAGGTAACGTCCGGTGTTGTCAACCAATTCTTTGATGATGAATCATTTTTTATAAATTTACCGTCCCAAGCATTGCCATCACTAGGTACTGCAGTGGTAGCCAAGGTTTCAGTATCATTACTCTGCTCTGCACTATCGGAAGCTGTAGAACTTATCCAAACTATGGTCTGATGACCATCGGAACCACGACCCCACTGATACAAATCGCCATATGATAAATGATCATTATAAGCCGTGGCGATCTGTTGAGCTCCCAAATTACGATCCATCCAAATTTGACCCGTAGATGAAAGTACTCCGGAGGGCGATCCGTTTAGGGTGCTCAAAAAAGAAGAGCCATCGTAAACATACAAACCCTTTGGGTCGCAATCTAAACAATAAACCATCAATCCCTCAGCTGGTGCAACTATGGATATCATATTTGAATAAAACATACGCGGAGGTAGAAGGCCCTGTGATGTAGATGCTATTTCTAATGCAGATGAAGCATCTGGGGTAACTGTACCTATACCAATCTGAGAATAACCCAACAAAGTTGTTAATAGCACAAATAAAATTAATGCAAACTGTTTCATTATTATTATTATTATTATTATTATTATGTTAAAACAAATGTAAACAGAAACAACATCACAATTAAATAACAAGTGATAACTGGTAAGCATAGCGAATAAGTGTTTATAACGAAAGACTGCAATAGTTTTAAGCCTGAAAATACACGTTAATTAATTTCGCTTATTTAAAATGATGCATACTTAATACTATAAACGATGGTTTATTAGAACATCTAGTTTTTTGTTTTTTTTTAAACCGCCACAGGCGGTTATTATTTAACTCCTGCCACCCTTAAGGGATGGCAGGATAAAGTGGCTAAGGAAACAAATAAATACAAAGTATCAATCCTTTATGCAACGAACGCTAAAGCCATTAGCATGACTGCTAGGGTAAGGGTAAATGCTGGCATCACTGAAATTGAAGCCTAGGCAACGTGTGACAGTACCACTAACACTACTAGACCAATAGAAGCCGCGGCTACCCACATTGCCAAGAGCGCCAGTAGAGCTGCTGCGGCCGCCCGCAACTGGGAGCTTTAATACCGAAGCATAAGCGCCTGCACTATTATTCTGTACACTACCAGTACCCCAAAAACCAGTACCGCCGTTGTTACGCTCGGCATTTAACTCGGCTGCGCTTGGAATACGGAAACCTGAAGGACATGGATTATTTGTCCCTGATACACCCTGCCACAAGGTAACGTCCGGTGTTGTCAACCAATCGTGTGGTGATGAATCATTTTTTATAAATTTACCGTCCCAAGCATTGCCATCACTAGGTTCTGCAGTGGTAGCCAAGGTTTCAGTATCATTACTCTGCTCTGCACTATCGGAAGCTGTAGAACTTATCCAAACTATGGTCTGATGACCATCGGAACCACGACCCCACTGATACAAATCGCCATATGATAAATGATCATTAGAAGCCGTGGCGACCTGTTGAGCTCCCAAATTACGATCCATCCAAATTTGACCCGTAGATGAAAGTACTGTTGGTGGGGGGACTGTTGGAATTACTGATGTAACAACTCCTGTAGTAGTACTCAAATAATCTGTCCCGTCATAATAATACAAACCCTTTGGGTCGCAATCTAAACAATAAACAACCAATCCCTCAGCTGGAGTTAAAATACCAACCATGTCATCATAAACCATACGGGGTGGTAAAAAATCCTGTGTTGTTGATGTTACATCCAAAACAGATGAACCATCGGGAGTTGCTGTACCAATAACTAGCTGAGAATATCCAGATAAACTTGCTAAAACTATAAATAAATGGAGAGTAATTTGTTTCATTATCTTTATATTTTTTATTTTTAATCCGTTTTTTTTTTAATTAAATACCTTTTTTAATTAAAAATATCTCAATGATTTATCTAGACTTATTAAACAACAACTAGATAGTAAACTGATTTTTAAAAACTTAATTTGAAGAAAAAAATTTAAATGGTTTGGTTCTATTTAAAATAATAGACACTTAATATTATAACTTATGGTGGTTTATTAGAACATCTGCATGCTTAACCGACACAGGACGTTTTATAATTTTATTGTTCTTATCTAATAAAAAATAGCTAGGAGTACCTGTAACATGATAATCTTTAGCAGCTTGGGTATTCCAGCCATTAAAATCACAATACATTTGCCAAGGTGTATTGGCGTAAGCTAATTTAAAAGCTTTTTCGTCTGTATCTATACTTATATATATAATGTTTAGGTTTTTAGTTTGCCAAGCATCATAATGTTTTAATAATTCTAAAGCATCCTTTTTGCAAGTAGGACACCAGCTGGCACCAAATACTACTAATTTATTGCTTTTTAAATCGCTTAGTTTCGTGTTGTTTTCTAATAGTATATCGGGTGCTATATTACCAACTTTCATTTTTCTATAACTTTCTAATTTAGCTGCTAAATCATCAGTTAAGCTACACTGATTGTTGTTTAATAAGCTTAACGACAAGTACTCTGAAGCTTTGTACAAACTACGTTTTTCTAAATATTTAAACAGTTTACTAGATACTATATTAAGTAAACTATCATTGTTTTTTAAGTTATCTATTAAATATTGGCTACTTAAATTCATTTGAACATACATACTATCTAAAGATTGCCCCATATTTTCTAATAGCAAATAATGCCCTTCTATTACTTCTTTAAACAAGCCACTGGTTTTAAAATTAGGATGATTAAAATCTATATTTCTAAATTGAGTAATAGCTTGAGGTATTTGCTCTGTTTTTTTTCTTACTATAATAGGCATCTCCTGTACCAACTTACGGTAAGGTATAAACCAACGCACATAACTATTATTGTCTAAGTTTGATACAAAACTGTCATCTTCTTTTTGCAATCGTATTTGCTCTTTAGTAATAGTTTTTAAAAACTTCTTTTGAGTTGCTAATAAAGGTGTGTTTTTATATAAAGGCAGTAAAAACTCTAAAGCCGATAAAGCATTGCCTCGAAGCCCTTGCTGTTTAGCATATTGCATAAAATTTTTATTTTCGTAACTATTGGTAAATTGTAAACTATCGGTTTCTAAAAGGTGGTTTCCTGTAAGGTTTATATCTGGTTTGGTTAAAACAAACACTAATTTACTTTTATCTTGTGTTTTTAATATGCCCATACCCTTATAGTTTTTTGGATAATTTAACGTAAAATTACCTGCTGCATCTATGGTATCTTTAGCTAATTCTATAGTTTCGTAATAGTTAAAACCTGTTAGGCTTATTTGTTGACCTATTTGTTGCTTTAATGTACCCTTTATAGCTTGTGCAGTTGTTATAACACTGGATAATAGAGTAAAAATAATGATTGTTTTTTTCATTTTAACACTTCTTTTATAATTAATACTTTTTTTTTAATCTGCATGACAAAAATTATATTCCTTTATGCAACGTACGCTAAAGTCATTAGCACGATTTTTACTGTTAATGTTAGCATTACTGCTATTGAAGTTTAGGTTACGTGTGTTAGTACAACTAACCCTACTAGACCAATAGTTGCCGTTGCTACCCACATTGTTAAGAGCGCCAGTATTGTTGTTGCGGTTGCCTGCAAGTGGCTATTAAACACAATCTGTTAATTTATTACACTAAAAAATAATGCCATAAATAGTTATAAAACCATGTCCTTGTATATTTTACAAGGGTTGTGTTAGGATTAAATTAGCACACCCATTACTAAATTATTAATTTAAATAATGGCTCCGGCTGTATATTTTTGCCATGCAGTTAATTGTTTTGATAATGATTCTATTTTTATATTAATGTTTATATACGTTTTAATACTTATAATTTGCAAATCTCTGGCTATTCTAAATAACAACCGCATTACTTCTATATGTTCTCTTCCTGTATTTATATCATTAATTCTTATTTGGTTTTTACTTTTATTAGCTTTATAAACTTGTATTAATAATTGCAAACTCTCTCCCTTTAATTTTTCACCCAATGTATATTTATGTTCTCGTGTAAATAATTTTGTTGTTTTATGGGTTACTATCAACAAATCATACCCTAATTTAAAAACGGGTAAGCTAGTGTATAATGCCATTGCCAATAATGTTTTTTAATGTATATTTTAGAAAAGGTTTTTGTAAACCCAAAAAAACAATAAAATTTAGCATCTAATTGTTTTATTGCTTTAGTTATTAAATTAAAAGTGTTTGCATGACTTAAAGTACCTAAATACGAATTTAAAAGGGCTCGTATTTTTTTTATGGTATCCCACTCTATTTTAAACGACTGTAACAATAATTTGTTTACCTTTTTAATGGCTTTGTAAAAATTGGCTTTGGTACGGTTACTTATATAACTGCAATAAGGTTTTATATAATGCCCTAAAAACAAAACCCCCTTGGTATAATGCTGTAAATATATTTTTTTAGGATGAATAATTAATCCTATTTTATCTAACTCTCTCTGCACTAAAGGTATTATTTGTTTTAACTTACTTTTTTCTTGGAGAACAAAAATCATATCATCTACATACCTGCCATAATAATTAATTTTTAACTCTTTTTTTATAAAATGATCTAATGCATTTAAATAAATATTACCAAATATTTGTGAGGTAAGGTTGCCTATAGGTAAACCAAAACCATTAGGCTTACTAAATAAGCTTTTATCTGTTGGTAACCCTTGCCAATTGGTCTTACTCCCTTTAATACGGCAATTGCGGGCTACATTGGTAAATATAGTTTGTTGCAGTAAATATAACAAAGTAGTATACTGTATACCTAAATAACTTGTATTAGGATTTAAAAAATTAACCACTTTACTGTACAATATATTATGGTTTATATTCATAAAATAAGCAGAAATATCTAATTTTAAAATATAAGCATCTTTAGTATAATTTTGAGAGCAAGATCTTATAAAATGGTTGGCTCTTTTTACACCATACAGTGTACCTTTACCTTTACGGCAACTATAACTATCGTGTATTAAAAAAGGGTTTATATGCTTTTTATAAATACACCTATAAGTTAAATGATGCACAACACGGTCTGCAAAATGGGCAGCAAATATTTCGCGCTGCACAGGTTTATACACTATAAAAGCAATAGCTGGTTTTGGCACATAAGTTTTAGTATGTATTTGAACTGCAAGATTATATAAGTTTTCTTCTAAATTTAACTCAAAATCCAGTTGGTTTTGCGTATTGCGTTTATGTTTTCTTGCTGCTAAATAAGATAAATACAACTACTGCATTAATACTTGCATTATAACTCTTTTTGTAATTTACTTAAAAACTCTAAAGCTTGCATAGGTGTTTTATTAACTAGGTTAAAACTTTGTATTTGTTGCTTTAGGGTTAAGGCAGTATATACTACACAATGTTCTGTTTTTTTTCTGTAAAACCGCCTTAATATTTTTAAGTTGTAGCTCTATTTGCTGTAAAATACTTAAAGGAAAACCAATGCTATAAACGCTTTGGTTTACTGTTTTAACAAACTTACTAGTTACTTTATAGGCTTTAATATGGGATACAAACCACATAGCATTTTGGTTATATATTTTATAAAACATACCTTCATTAAAAAGGTAAATAATTTGTGGCTGTAAGGCTAAATTAATTTTATCATTAATAGTCATTATTTTTTTATTTTTGCTATGTAAGCAACTATCTTTAATACAACTTTGTTTTGTTTTCTATATTTAAACAACCGTATACCTACAACTCCAAACTAAAAATATCTCTTACAAATACGCACTAAGCTTTTTATTTTTTAAAAAAACCGCCACAGGCGGCTATTATTTAACTCCTTCCTCCCTACCCTAAGGGGATGGCATGATAAAGTACCTAAGGGAACAAATAAATAAAAAGTATCAATCCTTTATGCAACGGACGCTTAGGCCATTAGAACGACCGGTAGCGCCAAAGCCGGCATCAGTGCCATGAAAAAATAAGTTACGTGCCATATCAACACTAACCACATTAGACCAATAGTAGCCACTGTCACCTTCAAAGTTAATAGCGCCAGTATTGTTGGCGCGGACGCCTGCAACTGGGAGCTTTAATACTGAATCATAAGCACCCCATCTACTATTCCTTAAACTACCAGTACCCCAAAAACCAATACCGCCGAGGTTACGCTCGGCCTCAAACTCAATTTCGGTTGGAATACGGAAACCTGAAGGACATGGATTATTTGTCCCTGATACACCCTGCCACAAGTTAACGTCCGGTGTTGTCAACCAATTTTGTGGTGATGAACCTGCTATTATAAATTTACCGTCCCAAGCATTGCCAACACTAGGTACCGCAGTGCTAGCCGTAGTTTCAATTTCATTACTCTGCTCTGTTCCATCAGAAGCTGTAGAACTTACCCAAACAATGGTCTGATGACCATCGGAATCACGACCCCACTGATAAAAATCGCCATATGATAAATGATCATTATAAGCCGTGGCTACCTGTTGAGCTCCCAAATTACGATCCATCCAATATTTACCCGTACCTGAAAGTACTGACACTGGTGGGGCTGGTGAAAGTACCCCTGTAGTAGTATTCAAATAATCTGTCCCGTCATAAAAATACAAACCCTTTGGGTCGCAATCTAAACAATAAACAATCAATCCCTCAGCTGGAGTTAAAATACCAACCATGTCATTATAAGCCATACGGGGTGGCAAAAAACCCTGTGTTGTTGATGTTACATCCAAAACAGATGAACCATCGGGAGTTTCTGTGCCTATACCAACCTGAGAATAACCCGATAAACTTATTAATAGCACAAATAAAACTAATGTGTATTTTTTCATTATTATTATTATTATTATTATATAGAAACAAATGTAAAGAGAAACAACATCAAAAATTAACTAAAAGTATTAACTGGTAAGTATAACAAATAAGTGTTTGTAACGAAAACTGCAATAGTTTTAAGAGAGAAAATACACGTTAATTAATTTCGCTTATTTAAAATGATGCATACTTAATACTATAAACAATGGTTTATTAGAACATCTAGTTTTTTGTTTTTTTTTTAAACCGCCACAGGCGGTTACTATTTAACTCCTGCCACCCTAAAGGGATGGCAGGAGTTAAATAGTAACTAAGAGAACAAATAAACACAAAGTATCAATCCTTTATGCAACGAACGCTAAGACCATAAGAAAGTTCCATATGAAAAACGCCGCTATCATCTAGTGGAAAGACCTGCATAGTATCTGCACCTACAAAACTACCACTACTATTATACG
>NZ_JBISCC010000064.1:0-2525 GCF_044385915.1 Thalassobellus citreus
TGACTTAATTTCAAAATCGCTACTATACTTATCAATCCAAGTCGACAATATATATGTATTTCGATTTTTTGGGTCAGGATAAAATGGTTCTCCAAAGTTGACAGATTCAGATTCCTGTTTTAATTTATAGTTTTTAAAGTCAGATTCAGATTCCAATTCAATTATGAATGGTTTGTGTCCATCATAGGTCACTTTTATTTTCGGGTCATAACAGAAACCTGTCATTTCTCCAATACTAAATTTTCCGTTTTGGTCAGAAATCGAATTTAGATTTCTTCCAAGCATTTCAATTTTCGCGCCGCTTATTGCTTGACCTGTATTTGATGAAATAATTTTTCCATTTACTTCAATCCAACAATCACAAGAACAAAGCAAAAGTAAAATTCCGATAAATGTAAAAAACTTGATTTTCATTGTTGTTCTCAAATAGTGGCTAACGGTTACGTATAAGAATAGTGCGTTTTTGTGTCCGAGGATTTTCCGCAGGAAAATCAGAGTGACTAAAAATGCACTAACCTTTTGATTAAGAAATAAATTTAAGCATTATTTCTTATACTTTGTTGTACGCTGGCTTTTATTTTATCTTTCAATATTATAATACTAGGAACTATTGAAAAGATTGCACTTAATCCAATTGTAAGTCCGAAATTTATATTGTTCCAATGAATTTTGACAATTCCGTTATCACAAGCCGTACATTGTACTACTTTTAAATTTGCATTAATTGCTGAAATTAGGAAAATAGAGATTCCAAAAATCAGTAGGCAAAGTATAGTATTTTTCAAAATCCGCTTTGTTTTAAGTCCGATGTTTGCCAATAAAAAAGTCATTAAAGCAAATCCAAGTATATATTCGAATGTTCTGTCCGAAAAGATGGAAATGTTTTTTCCCACAAACTGAATTTTGTCGGAAGTCGAAAACTTGAATATATCTTGAATTATTCCTCGGAGAAATGACTCAAAATAGAATCCGATACTCATTCCAAGAATAAATCCAACTATTCCGATAAATACTTTTTTTATCAATTTGAGTGAGTTTTTCAGCTTGCGTACAACGGTTTTATATATGATTTGTTGCGTTTTTCAAGCACTGAATTTAGTAAATAAAAACCGAATAGAAAATCCGCGAGGATTTTCGTAAGTAGGCTAGAACCAGCAATAAATTATATATGTTGTTGTACCACGTTATTTTTTTATTCGATTATATTTTTTAAGCGTTTCTATGAGTAAATCGTGTGGTAGAGCAAATGATTTATTTCCATTAATTCCTTCCATAGTTTCAGCAGCTACCATAGCGTTGATAATTGCTTCCTCAACCGCTTGTACAGTTGCTTCAAAAACTGGCATTAGTAAGTCATTCGGCATTGATTTCACAGTTGTTGTCTCGTCTCGATTAAAAGCATTTTCATTAGCAGTTGAAAAGGCTAAGAAAATATCTCCCGAACCATTGCTTCCTCGCCCGCCTACAATTCCAACACCTAATGGAATTCTTTGAGCAATTCTTTTTAATTGGTGTGGTAAAAGAGGTATGTCTGTTGCAATAATTACTATAATAGAGCCATCTCCTTCTTGTCTTCTTGAGGTTGGTGGGGCATGGGTGATATAGTTTAGGGTATCCTTAAGTTCGATTCCAACAGGAACACCAGCTACGGTAAAGTTTCTTTTTGCTCCAAAATTGGATTGTACAATTGCTCCAACAGTATATGTTGAATCTTTTATTTTAAAAATTCTCGAAGAAGTTCCTGTGCCTCCCTTAAAACCCAAACATTCCATTCCAGTACCGCCACCAACATTCCCTTCAGCTATTTTACCTCCTGTAGAATTTTCTATTGCTTCCAAAACATGTTCTTCCTTGACATGGAAACCATATATATCATTAAGACCACCATCATATGTTTCTGCTACGACAGGATAAGTGTACCACCAATCTTCTCCACTATACCAATCTGTATCTACGTACCATTTCAAAACTGCATCTCGAACAACTCCAACACTGTTAGTGTTTGTAATCATAATGGGTGTTTCCAAAAAACCCGATTCAGTTATCCAGGTTGTACCTGTCATTTCTCCATTTCCATTTAAACTGTACCAGTTGGCATATACTGGACTGAATTTTTTGGTTTTTCCTCTCGGAAAAATTGCAGTAACACCAGTTCTAACGGGACCTTTGCCTATAATATTTTTTCCTTCTCCAGATATTATTGTGCTATAACCTACTTCAACTCCTTTAACATCTGTAATGGCATTGAATTCTCCTGTTCTACCAACAAAAGGAACACCCAAATCTCTTGCTCTTGGTTTTTGTCCGTAGGATTGTGAACAAATGAGGATTACTATAAAAATTGAAAATATTCTATTCATATTGGTTGGTTTTTAATGTGGTACAACGGTTACGTATAATATTAGTGGCGCGTTTAGGCACTAATTTAATAAATAGAAACTTGCCAGCGGAAAATTCCGAAGGAATTTTCCAAGTAGGCTAGAACCAGCCATTAATTTTATGCTTTGTTGGCAAATCGTTATTTT
>NZ_JBISCC010000071.1:0-1580 GCF_044385915.1 Thalassobellus citreus
TGAGGTGTATTCTTCCAATTCTTGATGTTAATTGAATTGATATCGAAAGATTCAAATTCTTGAGCATTAATTGAAAATGCAATACTTAGAAAAACAATTTTTAAAATCAATTTCATACTTTTCTCAAATGTGCTACAACGGCTCGAATATGGGGCGTTTGGCTTTTTAAAACTCCAACCTATCAAACCGCTATATATTTTATTAATTATACTCATTTTCAAAATTAGCACGATTCGCCAAATGACCTATATTTATTGTTGTATGCAGTGCTTTATTGTCACAGTATCTTATTTAGATGTGTTAACAAATAGTCTTTTGCTTCATCTGTGATTCTCAATTTATCTCTTTGACCATGAATCCTTTTTAATTTGGCAAAAGAGCTTTTTCTTTTGCTGGAACCTGGATAAGAATTATACCCCACATCTCTTAACATATCAAGCAATGAAATCCCATCCGCCAGATTTGTATTAATAAATCTAAAATTCTCTACATAAATGTAATATGGCCACCTTTTGAAAACCTCATTAGCCTCTTGTTGCTCTTTTGTCATTACATTCTTTCGAGTAAATTTACGAGTAATTCCATACCCATAAATTATTGGTGTTTTATCTCCATTTTTATCCCAACTACTCCTAGCAATAAAGATTAAATCTCCATTTTTATATCCTGTAGGTTTTTTGGGGAAATGTGTCCTATAGCAATCCTCATTATTTAATGCAATATTCAGCGGGGTATTGTTTTTTGTTCTTCGATGGTCAGAATATCCTTCAAATTTTATCCACGCATTGATATTGTTAGACTTAATTGATTTATTTGGAGAAAGCAATTCTTCTATTTTGTCCAGTTTTCTCTTCGGGTTCATTTCTTTTCCGAAATCAGTCGATTTTGGAAATTTCGGTTTCTCATTTTTCCCAAGAGATTTTAAGAAACTAATTTCTTCTTGAATCATCTCTTCGGTTATAAAATACTCCTCATCAATATTGATGTTTATTTCATCGAAATATGTTATTCCATGATTAACAATGCTTTTCTCATCTTTTATTAAAATATTTAATTCAATATTGGAAATCAAACCACCATCTGTAAAATTTGATGAACCCAAGATAATGGCATTATTGTCAAACACATATAACTTCGTATGAAGTTTCTTTACCGCCTTTAGTTCAAAACCTGCTTCTTTTAAAATTCTAAGCCCTTCTATGCTACTAGCACCGACAAAAAAATCATTCCTTGAAAATCTAGTTATTATTGTGGCTTTTATCTTTTTCTCTTTAATTATATTGGCTAATATTTTAGAAGTATTTATTCCAATAAATGGAGAAATTAAGTAAAACGAGCTTTTCACCTCTTCTATGAGGTTCATAATATCATCTTTGGTATTTGAAGTTATCAGCTTAATCATAATGATAATTTACATTTGGCATTCACTCGCATTGCATACAACGGTTGTGTGTATGGTTTCGTTGCGTGAAAATCCGAGAGGATTTTCCGCCGTAAACCAAAGATAATAAAAATGCGAGGATTTTCCGATAGGAAAATCAGAAGCAATGAATTATACACTTTGTTGTAAACAGTTTTTA